>NZ_CAXBVX010000013.1:0-32651 GCF_963979125.1 uncultured Candidatus Puniceispirillum sp. | reverse complement strand
CGTTTTGGATCGCGTCGACATTATTGCTTTTCACATGCAGGCTATCGCGCAGAATCATGTCGGATCACCGAAGCGATCGCCGCGCGTTACGGACAAATAGGCGCTGTCTCCGCATGGCAAACTGATAATGAATATGGATGTCATGACACGATTTATTCCTATTCCCAAGCCGCCAAGGCTGGGTTTCAGGCATGGCTTGCTGACCGTTATGGTACGGTTTCAGCGCTTAATGCGGCATGGGGCAATGCATTCTGGTCGATGGAGGTAGGGTGTTTCACAGAAATTGAACTGCCGAATCTGACTGTTACCGAAGCCAATCCAGCTCATAGCCTTGATTTCAGGCGCTATAGCACTGCGGCCGTTGTCGCGTTCAACAAAGAGCAGGCTGATATTCTGCGCCGATTGTCACCAGGTCGGCCAATAGCTCATAATTACATGGGCGCATTTGCCCAATTTGATCATAGGCCGGTCGCAGCCGATCTGGATATTGCGTCATGGGACAGCTATCCACTTGGCATGTTGCAAAATATGCAAGCCTACCCAAGCGCAAATACCGCACATGATCAACAAACCTATGATGAGTGCATGCGTACCGGTGAACCTGACTTTCAAGCCTTTCATCATGACCTGTATCGCGGCATGGGGCGTTTATGGATTATGGAACAGCAGCCAGGGCCGGTAAATTGGGCAAAATATAATCCAGTACCAAGAGCTGGTGCTGTGCGTATGTGGAGCTGGGAAGCTATCGCGCATGGCGCCGAGCTGGTCAGCTATTTCCGCTGGCGACAAGCCCCTTTTGCCCAAGAACAGATGCATGCTGGCTTGATGTTGCGCAATAATGAACCCGCTGCCGGTCTTGCCGAAGCAAAGCAGTTTGCCAGCGAACTTGAACTACTTGATGATGCTGAAACAACACAGGCAAAGATTGCCCTGATACATGATTATGAAGCTGACTGGATCAGCGAACTTGATGGCCAAAGTGACGATTTCGCCTATCTACCCTTGATGCTAGATTTTTATCGCTCAATTCGCCGACAAGGCGGCTCCGTTGATATCATTGGCCCACATGATGATATCAGCAGTTATGCTCTGGTTATCGCACCCTGCCTTATGCATGTTCCAGACAGTCTGGCGCAGCAGATGGAAGGTTTTGACGGACAGATTTTGATTGGTCCGCGCACTGGTGCCAAGACAATCGACTTTCAACTGCCTAAAAATTTGGCACCTGGCCCGCTAGCCAGTGTCACTGGTGTTACAATAACCCGCGTTGATGCTTTGCCTGCAAGCCAGACAATTTCCGTGTCAGATGATGAAATATTAGGCAATTTCAAAATCTGGCGTGAACATGTAACAGCGCAAGGCACCCTGATTGCAACTGGCGATGATGGATATCCAGCAGTGATAAAAAGCAATCGCACATCCTATCTAGCTGGCTGGCCAGATGCCGAATTAGCTGACAATGTTATCGGCAAAGCTATGCTCGATGCGGGAATCATACCGCATAAAATGCCTAACTATTTACGTGTGCGTCAACGTGGCAACAAGCTTATTTTTGTTAATTATGGCAGAAAAATTACAATTATTCCTGACAGCTTTTCAGGCACATTCATCTTGGGCACGAAAGATGTGCCAGCCGCTGGCGTCAGCATTATGCAGATTGATTTATAGACCTTCGATACGGTCCACCAGCCACGCTTTTGGATTTGATGAACTAATCGCGGCTAGGATATGCGCGCTTTGTTCCCGCGCACATAACGCAATCACACAACCACCAAAACCCGCACCTGTCAGCCGCGCGCCAATGGCACCAGCCGCTTTCAAGTTTGCCACCAGAGCATTCAAAATCGGCGATGACACGTCAAAGTCAACATCAAGCGAAATATGGCAGTCATCCATGAGCTGGCCGAATTTATCTGCCTTGCCTGTTTCCAATGCAACGACCGCATCCTGAACGCGGATATTTTCCGAAATCACATGGCGAGCCCGTTTCTGCAATAATGGATCAGCAAGTCTGGCACAGCCAGCCAGATCAGCGTCACGCAATGACGTAACCCCCATTTCACAAGCGGCATTGCGGCATTGTAACAGACGTTCATTATAGGCACCTTCGGATAACTTACGGTCAGCACCCGAATGAATGACCAGAAAATCATGTCCGACAAAAAGTGGCAAACAGCGTGTTTCCATCGACCTTATATCAAACAGCATAGCCTGATTAACAGGTGCAACTGCCGCTATCATCTGATCCATAATGCCACAATTTGTGCCCACAAATTCATGTTCTATCTGCTGTCCCATACGCGCTAAATGTGCCGGACTGATCCTATCAAATACGTTCGGCGCTAATGATCCCAACGCCCGCAAAAGTGCAATTTCAAAAGCCGCCGATGATGATACCCCAGCCCCAGCTGGTACGTTTGATGACACGGCAATATTTACACCGCCCTGTCCTTTGATCTTGCTGGAAAATCCGTTTTGACCTGCTATTACCAACGCTCCGTGTACAAAATCAAGCCAGCTACCATCGCACGGGCTTTCAACGGGACGGTTAAGCGTATCAAATCTGTCTGATACACCGTAGATCATATTGTCGTCACGCGGTGACAATGCAACAACCGTATGATGTCGGAGCAATACTGGCATCACCAATCCATCATTATAGTCGGTATGTTCGCCAATCAGATTAGCACGGCCATGCCCAATCGCAACCACATCTGGCACAATTCCAAAATGATTTTCAAACAATGCGCTACGCATGTGGCGTCAGCCTGCCCGCCAATAATTCAGCTGCCTGTTCAGGCGGAATATCGACCAGAAATGTACCAGTGATCTGCTCGACCGATGCCAGATATTTCAGCTTGTCAGCACTGCGACGCAATGGTCGAAAAGCACAATAGAAATGAAAGCTGTCCTGCGTACCACGTGGTGCCGTGTGCCAGCCCAAAGTATAAGGCATCGGCGTTTTATGCACAGCATCCAACCGCGAGACAGCATCATGCATCAAAGCAGCAAACTGGATACGTTCACGTTCAGTAAATTCAGCAGGGGACGCCATGCGGCGGTGAGGCACAACCCATGTTTCAAATGGATAACGTCCCCATTCTGGCACCATAACAAGACCACTCTCATTTTGCGTCAGAATCAGGTCAGGATTAATACGCGTCGCAATATCATCAAGTGGATTTGCCGCGGCAAAACTGTCTGCCTCACGTGCAATCAAAGCTGGAATATGTGACAGGGCATAAATCTGCCCATGCGGATGATCCAGCGTCACGCCAATCTCACGGCCCCTATTTTCAAAAGGAAGAACATATTGAATGCGGCCATCATCCATCAAGGCGTCCCAGCGATGACCAATCGCCGCGATCAGCAAGCTAATTCGGTCAATGCCAATCGTTGCAAACGATGAATTATGGTCAGCGCTGTAACAAACGACATCACAAAACCCAATACCGGGCACTGTTGCAACTCCTAGTTCCGGCGGCGTACTCGCTTCGGCTGATAAGGCAGAAAAGCGGTTACTGAAGATCGCAATTTCATAATTGGTAGCTGGCATATCGGTGAGCCTGCCACCGTTGCTGGCGGGACAAAGCGGACAATCGGCAGCGTCCGGTAAAAAGGTACGCCCCTGCCGTGCCCCAGCGTGACAAACCCATTCCCGCAATAACGGATGCCAACGCATATGTGCATCAGCGCTTGGCACGGATGGCAAACTATCAAGCAGGTCGTAATCACGCGCGCTTTCAGCATATAGCCATAGGCTACGCCCATTCCCTCGATCAACATATTTTGTATGAAAATTTGCCATTAGTTTAGTGTAGGCAACCAGCCAGCATGTGCGTCAAGAAGCTCGTCAACCATCTTCCATATCTGATCAAGATTAAGCTCAGCACCTGTGTGTGGATCCATCATCACCGCGTGATAGACATGTTCTTTTTTACCCGTGATGATAGCTTCAACAGTCAACGCCTGAACATTTATACTGCTTTGCATGATCGCGGCAAGATGCGGTGGTAAATCAGCAACAGCCTGAGGCGTGATACCACGCTTATCGACAATACATGGCACCTCGACACAGGCATTGGCGGGTAAATTGCCAATCAATCCATCATTCAATACGTTACCGTTAATATGGTCAGGAACGTCATTCACCACCGCATGCATAATACGCGCCGCATATTCAACTGACTTTTTACATAGAATGGGGCTGTCGGATAACAATGCCTGTTCCTGTGTATCCCATTTTTCGATCTGATCTTCACAACGACGAATATATTCATTGATAGGAATATCAAATTTTTTGATGAGTTCCGGCTGGCCATTCTTGATAAACCATGGCGTATATTCAGCAAAATGCTCGGATGATTCAGTTACAAAATATCCAAGCCGTCGCAGCATTTCATAACGTACATGATTCGTGCAGCCATCATAATTGGCACCGTAATCACGACCATCAATTAATCCATGCAAGCGTGGATACAGATCCTCAACCTTGCCATCAGCATATCGTTTGGCAAATTTGGTATAGAAAGCGACATGGTTGATCCCTGCACATTCAAATTCAATATCATCAATGGATTCACCCAAATCACGCGCTAGATCAATGGCTGTTCCTTGTACCGAATGACATAGGCCTACATAGCGCAGATCTGGCAGCATCCGTGACAAAGCTAGGCAGTTGATCGCCATTGGATTGACATATTGTAGCATCAGGGCATTGGGGCATATATCCAGCATGTCGCGGGCAATGTCAGCCAGAACCGGAACGGTTCGCAAACCACGCATCACCCCACCAACACCCAGCGTATCCGCAATCGTTTGCGTCAGGCCATACTTCGCTGGAATTTCAAAATCAATCACAGTGGACGGCTTATAACCTCCAACCTGTATCATGATCACAACAAAATCTGCACCTTTAAGCGCTAATCGACGATCAGTTGTCGCGGTAATTTTTGGGTTAGCCTTAACCGTAGAACTAATTTTTTCAGCAACCAGTTGTGATGTTTTCAACCGCTTTTCATCAATATCCTGCAGTGCCACATAGCAATCTTTAAAACAATCTTCAAGCAACACATCCGTCAGAATGTTTTGCATGAAAACGGTACTGCCAGCGCCTATCATTGCAATTTTCATCATCTATTTACCTTGCTAAACATCAGCCTTTGCTGGCTCCAAACGTAAGACCCGTAATGAAATGCCGTTGCATAAGAAAGAAAATAATCACAGGTGGCAATGCCGCCATAATCGAGCCTGCCGAAATCAGATGGTAGGCAGAAATCCATTGTCCATTTAGCGATTTCAGGCCTGCCGTAACAGGCATCGCATGCTGACCTTGAATCAAAACCGTTGCCCAGAAATAGTCATTCCAGATAAAGGTAAAAATAAGCACGCAAAGGGCTGCAATCGCAGGGCGGATCAAGGGCAGAACCACCGCCCAGAAAATCTTGAACTCGGACGCACCATCAATACGCGCCGCCTCGATAAGTTCATAAGGTAATGCGCGGATGAAATTACGCATGAACAATGTACAAAACCCTGTCTGGAAGGCGATATGAAACATAGCCAAGCCAGTAACGGTATCATAAAGCCCAATTTGAAAGGTCAAGTCACGCACTGGAATCATCAGAATCTGAAAGGGAATAAAATTGCCCGCAACAAACAAAAAGAAAATCAGCAGATTGCCCTTGAAACGGTAAATTGCAAGGGCAAAGCCAGTCATACAGCTCAAAGCCACAGCGCCAATCACCGTTGGTATGGTGATTTTGAAGCTATTCAAAATGAACATGAACATGGGCGTATTGGTAAAGACGTCGGTCAAATTTTGGATCGCTTGCCACTCACTTGGTACGCCCCACAAATTACCAGCTGTAATATCGGCAGATCCACGCACCGCGGTCATCACCACCCCAAGCAAAGGTACCAGCCATATCAGCAAGGCAACTGGCAATGCTATTTTATAAAGCATTTGATTGGCAGGGCTGGCTTTTTCAATTGGCGTTGGAAACATGCCTATAGCCCCCGCTTTTCATCGCGATACATGCGATATATGAAAAACAGAATATAGACCATCATGATCGAGAACAGAATCGTAGCGATAGCCGACCCATACCCCATACGATAGCCATATTCGCTCAAGGCTTGTTCAAACATGAAATAAGCAAGCACGTTTGTTGACCCCCATGGCCCACCTTGCGTCATAATCGCAATCATATCAAAACTACGTAGTGATCCGATAATGGTCACGACAACAGCGATAAAGGTAGCTGGGCGTAATTGTGGTAGAATAATATTCCAGAACAATGAAAAACCAGTTGCCCCATCCATACGCCCAGCTTCAATCTGGTCAGCGCTGACATTGTTAAGCCCGGTAAGATAAAGGATCATGCAATAGGCAATTTGCGGGTAAATGCCTGCAAAAATGATACCGTAAGTCGCATAATCTTCATCTGCCAGAATAGCCCAGCCTTCAAGCCCGACCAGATCAAGCAACGGAGAAATAATGCCGTAATTTGGCTCATAGAACCAAGTAAATACTAGGCCAATAACAACTTGTGAAATAACAAACGGAAAAAAGAAAAGCGACTTTATCAGCCGGATGCCAAACACCACCTGATTGAGAAACAGTGCCAAAGCCAAACCAATCGGCACCGCGCCCATAAAACATACAAGCCAGCGGACATTATTCCATAATGCTGTATAAAATTCTTCGTCATCCATCAATTCGATGTAGTTTTCCAGCCCCACATAGGTTGCTGGTGAAAGCCCATCCCATTGATACAGGCTAATCGAAATTGACGACATGATTGGCCACAAAACATAGACCGTAAACAAGAAAATGCCTGGCATAAGAAACAGCCATGGCATAAGTGCTCTTTGGTTACGCTTCCACCAACCCGACTGGCGAAGCGTCACATTTGTTTGTGCTTCATGCGCTGTGGTCATCAGCCTAAACCAAATTAAATTTTAAAATCAGATAATAAACGGAATAAATATAAAAAAAGGGAAGGCCGATAGACACCAGCCTTCCCGTAATTACATTACTTATAGACGCGCTGACGCGCTTTTTCCAAACGCTTCAGGATCGCGTCACGGCGATCAGGCTTAACCATATATTCTTGGAAACCTTTCATGCCAGCAGACGCCATTTCAGCAGGGGCATCACGGTCATAGAACTGTGCCATCGCATAGGCATTGTTCAGCATGTTATTACCAGCCTTGAGAAATTTATCATCCTTTACGGTTGATGCATTGTTGATTGGTAACTGACCTAGAATACCGTTGATTTCGGTCTGCACATCGGCACGCGCCATAAAGATCAAGAAACGCTTGGCGTCAGTCTTGTTCTTGGCATTTGCTGGGATGTGAATCGTATCGGTTGGCGCTTCTTCGGCCATGGGGATGCCTGGGGTGATTTCAGGAAACTGGAAAAACCCAAGCTGATCGTCAGTCAAACCAGCTTCACGCAAAGGCGCAACAGCAAAATTACCCATGACATACATGGCAGCTTCACCTTTGACCATTGGTGTCAAAGCTTCTTGCCAGCTATAGGCCGCATGATTTTCAATGAAATAGCCTGGCTTGACCAACTCGTCCCACTTGTCAAAAGTGGCTTGCACGCGAGGGTCGGTATAAGGCACTTTGCCAAGCGCAAGATCCATATGGAATTCATAACCATTTGTGCGCAGATTCAGATAGTCAAACACGCCTGCTGTTGTCCAGAGATATTTTGAACCTATTGTGATAGGTGTAACGCCACCAGCCTTTAACTTGGCACAGGCAGCAACAAAATCTGCCCATGTAGTTGGCACGGCAATGTCCATCTTTTCAAAGATGTCTTTGCGGTAGTAAACGCCCCACTGATAATAGGTATAAGGCACACCCCACTGGCGGCCAGCAATTGTCATAGACTTTTTGGCATGCGCCATTGAGCCTGTCAGCGCACCATCTTGCCATCCTGAATCACTCCAGATGTCTGATACGTCCTCGAAAAGACCTGCCTTCACAAAGGGGCGCATACGGTTACCCGCATACCAATTTGCAACATCTGGCGCGTCCGTTGTTAAAAAGTTACGGATAGATTGCTTGTAACCTTCATGGTCAAAAAGATTCCACTCAACAGTCACATCCGGATTTTCAGCTTCAAATTTCTTGATCATCTTTTCGAACGCTTCTTTTGGCGCCGGATCCGATGTATCGGTGTTAATAACAAGCGTTCCTGCGCTTGCAACAGTTGCAGCCATCGCAGTAGCGGCAACCATCCCCATCAAAAATTTCTTCATTGGTCCCTCCCAGGAATTTCATGCATATCGTGACAGCAACGCCCGCAGGCAGAGTGCTACATGCTCACTGTGGAACGGAATCCCAAGACAAACATCCTAAAAAGTCATAAAACATTCTGGTATAGTCATAAAAAGTGGTTAATTTAAATATATGAAAGTAATTCGGTCAGACATGAATAATGCTAGTCAAAGCCCAAAACGGCAGAATAATATGCTGCCGCAAACACATCTGCATGTGCCAGAAGGGTTTTTTGTCGAACATCATATTCCTGATATTATGCCGCAAACCCATATGCACGGCCATATCGAGATCAATTTTCTAACTACTGGCAGCATGGTCTATCAACTACCGACAGGTATCGTTCATATTCCAGCTAACCGATTGGTGCTGTTTTGGGGACAGGTTCCACATCGTGTAATTAGGGTTAACGACGCTGACTCTATCCATATTGCCTATTTACCGCTGTCACAAGTCGTGACCTGGCCTTTACCTGACCAGTTGATGCAGCATCTTTTTGACGGTCTTTTTGTGGTAAGCGATAATACCAGCAATCTTGATAGTCCGTTGATGGCACGCTGGCTTAACGATTTTCAGAGCAATGATGCCCCTCGGGCGTCTCTGGCTATTGCCGAAATTCAGCTAAGATTGCGACGCATGGCCGTTGATGGATGGAGTGCATTAACTTTGGACAATGACAGCGTAGTTGGTGCCACATCTGGCAAACAGACATTCAAACGCAAAGCGGCGGCACGCAAGGTGCAGATGATGGTCGCCTTTATGGCGCAAAATTACACGCAAACACTACACATAGCCGATATTGCCGCCGTAGCTGGCATATCAAAAGGTTATGCAATGACTATATTTAATGCCTTTATGCGCCGTTCACTGACGCAATATGTCAATGAATTGCGGCTTAACCACGCCCGCGCATTATTGATGGATACGAATGACAAGATTGTCGGCATTGCCCTTGATTCAGGCTTTGGTTCACTGTCGCAATTCTACAGTCTATTTCACCAGCAATTCGGTGTCGCGCCTTCAGCCTATCGCGATAGCACCCGTCAGTAATTGAAATTGCCGGACATTCAGATTACGTATGCGTTCGTAAAGCGTAACCACCGCCGCGCACTGTGCGTATCAAATTCGGACGCTTATCCTTGTCCGATGCCGCGCCATTAATGGCTTTGCGCAGACGACTGAAATGGACATCGACTGTACGTTCTTCGACAAACACACCATGTCCCCAGACCCGATCTAACAAAAGCGGACGGCTAAATACCTGACCAGGACGTTCAAATAATGTCAAAAGCAGTTGATATTCCTTTGGGCCAAGCGGCACAATCTTGCCAGCACGGCGCACTTCCATACGGCTTGGAAAAATTTGCAGGTCTTCAAACTCCATCATGTCATTTGCTAAAGCTGGTCGTGCCCGACGTAACAGCGCTTTGACACGCGACACCAGTTCACGTGGCGAAAATGGCTTTGAAACATAATCATCTGCACCCGTATCTAGCCCCAATGTGCGATCACCCTCTTCACCACGGGCACTCAAAACTATAATTGGCAGATTCTTGGTTTCTGTTCGTGAGCGAAGAAGCCGACACACATCTATCCCCGACATATGCGGCATCATCCAATCGAGAATAAGCAGATCCGGTTGCATATCCTCGACCATAGTGACCGCTTGTTTCCCATCAGCAGCCGTAAACACCGTAAAGCCAGCTTGCTTCAAATTGAATGAAAGCAACTCAAGCTGATTTGGCTCATCATCAGCAATCAGAATTTTCGCGTTCATGGATTAATACTATCCTTAATGGCCTTGCACTTATGACAATTTTGAGCTTGATTTATCTGCCTTGGGCCTTTCATCCTCAAGCTGAGTTCCCTCAACAAGAAAATATATTTCTTCAGCGATTCCAGTCATATAATCACCAATGCGCTCAATATTTTTGCCAATAAACAGCAAATGCACACCGCTTCCAACGACCTTGCTATCATCTGTCATCATGGCCATCACTTCATTGTAAAAGGCTGTATGCATATGATCTAGTTCGACATCGCTGTTGCGAAGCTCTATAGCCGCTTTTATGTCAAGATTATGATAGGCAAGCATGGCGTCATTAATCATTTTTTCGGCCATATGGCCCATGCGCCCAATATTCACATCGGGAATGGTTTCATGTCCGGACGCTGCCATGGCTTTGGTACGTCTAGCTATATTCTTGGAAAAATCGCCAACGCGTTCAAAAATTGTCGCAATTTTTGAGGCAACCATGACCCGACGCAAATCAGTCGCCCGCGGGGAACGTAACGCAATAATCTCAAAAGCAGTCTGAATGATTTCGGCTTCAAGAACGTCAAGCTCCTTATCGCCCGCAATAATATGATCAAGCGTTTTACTATCTTGTGTTGCAATGGCATCAAGCGCCATGACAAAACGTTCCTTGGCCAGCTCGCCAAGCTGTTCGATACGCGCGTTCAGATTATTTAAATCATCATCAAATGCCGAGACAATATGCGTGTTTTCCATGTTTTGTTTATCCAATTTTACCGGAAATATAGGCTTCCGTTTGTTGATTCAGCGGGTTCGTGAAGACATCCTTGGTCTGTCCAACTTCGATCAACCTGCCAAGGTGAAAATAGGCCGTACGTTGCGAGATACGCGCTGCCTGCTGCATCGAATGCGTTACAATCACAATCGAATATTCCGCACTAAGCTCATTTATCAGCTCTTCAACTTTCGCAGTAGCAATAGGATCAAGCGCCGAACATGGTTCATCCATCAAAATGACTTCAGGACTGACCGCTATTGCACGCGCGATGCAAAGACGCTGTTGCTGTCCACCAGACAAACCAGTGCCCGACTGGGTCAATCTGTCATTCACTTCGGCCCACAGGCCAGCGCGTTGCAAAGCTTCTTCGACAATGGCGTCAAGATGCGCTTTATCGTAAGCCAGCCCGTGAATGCGGGGGCCATAGGCAACATTATCATAAATTGATTTTGGAAATGGGTTTGGCTTTTGAAAGACCATGCCCACACGCGCACGTAACGGCACAACGTCTACTGACGGATCATATATATCCTGACCATCAAGCGCAATTGTGCCCATAACGCGGCATGAATCGATTGTATCATTCATACGGTTTAAACAGCGCAGAAACGTTGACTTCCCACAGCCAGAAGGCCCAATAAGCGAAATCACTTCTTTGCTACCAATATCCAATGACACATTATCAATGGCTTTCTTGTCACCATAGAAAACATCGACCATACGCGCTGTCATGCGCGCATCATCAACATGGATATTACCCATGGTATTGGTTTTAACCTCTGCCGTACTCATAGCGTCACTCTCGATATCTTCATCAGATAGATTTATCCCCAGATGATGTGCATGCACCCATGATAACTACCACCGGCGCTCCAGACGTTTCCTCAGTATGATCGCAAATGCGTTCATTCCCACCAAAAATACCAGCAACACAATAATAGCAGCACTCGTTTTTTGAATAAACATGCGTTCGGCAAAGTCTGCCCACATGAAAATCTGTACAGGCAAAACAGTGCCCGGATCCATCACACTGCCTGGCACATCAACAATAAAGGCAACCATGCCGATCATCAATAACGGCGCGGTTTCCCCAAGCGCCTGTGCCATACCGATAATTGTACCTGTCAGCATACCAGGCATTGCCAATGGAATGACATGATGAAAAATAGTCTGTATCCGTGACGCGCCAACACCATAGGCCGCATCGCGTACACTAGGCGGCACCGCTCGAATGGCAGCTCGCGATGAAATTATAATTGTTGGCAGTGTCATCAGCGCCAGAACAACACCCCCAATAAGTGGTATTGACCGCGGCATCCCAAAAACACCAATAAAAATAGCCAGTCCAAGGATACCAAACACTACCGACGGCACCGCCGCTAGATTATTGATATTAATTTCAATAAATTCAGTTATGCGATTTTTCTTGGCAATTTCTTCAAGATACACCGCTGTCGCCACCCCAATGGGAAAAGACAGAACAAGACAAACCGCCAAGGTCATGATCGAACCGATAAAGGCACCTTTAATGCCTGCCATTTCAGCGTCACGTGATGCGCTGCCAAAGATCAGATAATCACTAAAATTATAACTGATACGTCCCTGCGCATTCAACAAATCAACATAGCCAATTACATTATCATTAATCCGGCGATCAGCCTCGGGGGTTTCGCGTTTGATAAAACCACGCATGAAGCTATCAATATCATCATCAAGGGCAAAGCGTATTGGCTGAATCGTGCCAAAAAGCTCTGGGTTCTTTTGCACGAATTTACGAATACGTTCTTCGCTTCCTGACGAGACCATCTTTCCTGCGGCACGCCGCCCGGATCTGCCTTCGGGATTTACAACCGCAAACAAGGCTTCGCGAACAACACCACGCGCATCGCCGCTATATAGCGAACCAGTTGACAAATCACCTTTAGGGTCAAGCCGTTCACGATCCAGTTCCACATCAAGAGTCACATAATATTGGAAAAATCCTGGCGCGCCTTTTGATATAATCGTCACAAACAAAGTCACTAGAAATATAAGCGCAATGGCAATCGCCAGTCGCCCATAAAAGCGATACCGCTTTTCCTGATTATTGCGACGGTCGATACTTTTCTGTACCTGTTTGGTCGCCTGTTCTGGCGTCAAAAGCCCAAGCTTTGAATTATTCATATTGCTCTCGGTATTTCTTTACAATTTGAAGCGCAAAGAAATTCAATGCCAGCGTAATAACGATCAATGTCAATGCAAGTGCAAAGGCTGAAAGCGTTTTGGCTGATTCAAATTCCTGATCGCCGACCAGAATCGTTACGATTTGGGATGTCACCGTCGTGACCGCATCAAGTGGGTTGAAAGATAGATTTGCCGCTAGCCCCGCCGCCATGACAACAATCATTGTTTCACCAATGGCGCGTGATACTGCCAACAGAACCGCCGCAACTACACCTGGTAATGCGGCAGGCAAAACGACATTGCGCACCGCTTCATTTTTGGTTGATCCCAAGCCATAAGCAGCGTCTCGAAGGGCTTGCGGCACAGCATTAATCACATCGTCTGACAAAGATGATACAAATGGAATTATCATGATCCCCATCACTAAACCAGCCGCCAGTGCTGATTCAGATGCCACGTCCAAGCCAATCAAAGACCCACCAGTTCGTAATAATGGTGCCACCGTCAGCGCGGCAAAAAATCCATAAACGACTGTCGGCACACCCGCCAGAATTTCCATCAGTGGTTTGAAGATTGCCCGCTCACGTGCACCAGCATATTCAGATAGATATATGGCACTAAATAGACCAACTGGAACCGCGACGCACAAAGCAACAAAGGAAATAAGAAACGTCCCTAGAAACAATGGCACCGATCCATATAGCGCCGTTCCCCCACCTGATCCGGCGCGTTCTGCACCTTCAAATTGCGGATTCCAGACAGTTCCAAACAGAAAATCCTGAATAGGCACTAACGCAAAGAAGCGCATCGATTCAAAAACAACTGAAAAGACAATGCCGATTGTTGTCAGGATCGCAATCACTGAACTTGTAGCCAGAAGCCCGATTATGATGCGTTCAACAGCGTTGCGTGATCGAAATGACGGGTTAATCTTCAGATAGGCAACCAGACCACTGCCTAGCACCAGTGCCAGAACCAGAATAGTTGTCAGCATCCGTGAAAAATCAGCCCATTTAACCCAGGTAGCCCCTGCGGCTGTTACCCATTCGGGCGGCGTGCCAAAATTAATGCCATCAACAACATTCTGTATCTGCGCCAGCACGATAATCTTGTTGAAATCTTGGGCTTGCTGAACTTCCAGCGGCACATAATCAATAATCAGATTTGAAAACACTAAATCATCGCCAATCGCCATAGCAACAAGCAAGGCATAGGCTGGCAAGATAGCCGACAGGGCAACAAATAAACCATAATAATGCGGCAAAGAATGAAGTTTGGTCGCTTCACGATAACGCAACAAAAGCGCCGCCCGACGACCAAGATAAAACCAAGCGGCACCGATCATCAGAACGATAATTGCAAGAGTTAGCAGAGGCACCGCATTATTACCTTTCTCAAGAAAAGGAACCAGCAAAGACGCTGACTCCCTCTTTTACGTATCTACTTAAGCATGTCTGCTGTTAAAAGCGGCAAGTCTTTCATGGCTGCAGCATAAGACGCGCGTTCTTTGGACGGCATTGGAATCATGCCAGATTCGGCAAGAATACCATCTTCGTCCCAGTGCTTTGTCCACTCATTCATATATTCAGCCATACCCGGGATAACACCCATATGCTGATGCTTCACATAAAAATAAAGCGCGCGTGATACTGAATAACTGTCGGTTGCAATATTGTCGAAAGTGGGTGCTGTACCAGAAATAACCGCACCTTGAAGCGTGTCAGAGTTCTGATCAAGATATGAGAAGCCAAAGATACCGTATGATGTTGGGTCTTCCCTCAGCTTCTGAACAATCAGATTGTCCTGCTCACCGGCTTCAACATAGGCACCATCAGTACGCATGGCGCGGCAATTCTTGGCTTCCTGACCAATTAATTTAAGAACGCGCATGGCTTCAGCGTCCTTTTTGCAATAGCCTTTTTCATTCACCATTTCGGCAAATGACGCGCGTGTTCCCGACGTTGTCGGTGGGCCATAAACGCGAATAGCAACGTCAGGCAGATCAGGGTTGATGTCCGACCATTTCGTGTATGGGTTAGGAACCATCACATCGATGTTATTATTTCTGATTTCTTTTGCTGGTACCATAGCCGTTAAAGCTTTACCAAGGTCAGCTTTTGAGATTTTCAGAAGCTCTCCAGTTTTTGAGCCAGCAACGACAATGCCATCATAACCGACTTTGATTTCTGTCAGCTTGACACCGTTAGTGTCACAATAGGCTAACTCTTTTTCCTTCATGCGTGATGAAGCGTTACCAATGTCAGTGAATTCGGTGCCGACGCCATCACAAACACCTTTTTTACCGACAGATGATCCGCCAGATTCAATAACGGGTGTTTTGAAGTCAGGGTTACGACCTAGACGCTCAGCCACAATCGTTGCAAATGGCAGAACGGTTGAAGATCCGGCAATGCTGATATAGTCCCGTGCCTGTGCAACGCCAGCTAGCATCATGCCAGCCAATACACTTGAAATAATAACTGATTTACGCATTTATAGCTCCCAATACGATGAAACAACCTCCTTTATTGAAGGTGAGGGAATATTCCATCGTCTGGATTACCTATTTATTAAAGAAATATTACAGTTTTATGACAATGCACTTGGTGCGGATAAGCAAAGCTAGTTTTACTTTATAGAGTCACCAGTTGACTGCAAAAGAGGCAAGGTTACCTTAAAGACCGTGGACGCACCCGGCATTGATTCCACACGCATATGTCCACGATGTCGGTTAAGAATGTGTTTTACAATGGCCAACCCAAGACCTGTACCACCAATTTGGCGAGACCGCGCCTTGTCAATGCGATAAAACCGTTCGGTGATACGCGAAAGATGCTGTTTGGCTATACCCTCGCCCTGATTAATAACATCAATTTGAAGCTGGCTTGGCATCGGCTCGGTTAGTTCGATCACAATTTGCGAATCTTCAAACCCATATTTGATAGCATTCTCGACAAGATTAACAAAAACCTCGGTCAATTCATCATAACTTCCAAGAATCTGGGCAGGCTTGGTTTTATCCAGCCTGTTATCGCGCACAATAATCTGCATGTTGCGGGCTTCGGCTTTGCCGATCAGCGTATCACGAACCGCACTTATCATCGCCAGCACAGACACATCGTCTTCAGGAATAATATGCTCATATACTTCGACACGTGACAGGGATAAAAGATCGTCAATGAGACGGGTCATGCGTTTGGATTCTTCATCCATGATTTTCAAAAATCGTAATTGCATCGCTTCATCAGTCACATCGCCATTGATCATGGTTTCAATAAACCCTGACAGACTGGTCAGAGGCGAGCGCAGCTCATGGCTGACATTAGCGACAAAGTCACGGCGCACATTTTCAAGATTACGTTGCAAAGTCATGTCAAGAAATAGCAACGCAATCATATCATCATCCAGCGGTTTTAGCCGCAGAGCGAATTCGGTTGATACCATATCGGTTGGTTTATAAACCATGTCTTGGGCAATGCGCCCTTCAGCTACCAACGCAAAAACCCGCCCAATATCGTCATGCGTCACCACATCAACTATATATTGACCTATCAAATTTTGACCCAGAAACCGGACTGCCGCTTCATTAACAGACAGGATCGTTCCCTTGTTGTCCGCTATGATAAGCCCATCATCCAGCATTTCGGCAATCTGGCTTACTATAGGTGCAGATGCATAATCAGGTAAATTCATTTTAGCTCCGAAGTCGATAAAGTCTGATAGATACACGCGAAATATTGCAATTAGATTAACCCCAAATCACAAAACTTTCGACCTTAGCTTTCATATCTAGCATAGGGATACTTTTTAATGAGGCTGAAACCACCATGCCAAGGCATGAGCTTTATGAAATAGTCACTATTAAGCCAAATGGAAAAACAGGATGGCGTTCCTGGTGGTTGTGAACATCAAAACCAAACGATAATTCTATTCAAATATTCAATTTTTTGGCAGCTCCAAATCCTAGAAAAAGACACGTCAATGCCACTATTTCCAGCCATCTACCCTATGATGAAATAGGGATCTAAAATTAATTGATTTAAATCAATATGTTACATAATCATTTTCGCTTTATAGAAAAAATCTATGAGTTGTAAAGCGATTCAAAGTAAGTTTGTAAAATGTTAATAATTAATTTGTAAAAGATTACAAATTAACATTTATTTGGTTTATTAATCATTTTTCTCTCCCTACCAATTTATCAACGGAAATGAAAAACATTGAGGGGGAATATGACTATGATTACGAAAACATCAAAAATTCTGGCCAAATGTGCGTTAGGCGGTTTGGCTGTAATAATGGCATCAATGCCATCTGTTGCCGCAGACTGGAAACCTATTAAGCCCGTTGAAATGGTTATTATGGCTGGTCAAGGCGGTGGCGCTGATCGTTTGGCACGACTGTTTCAGTCTATCATTCAAAAAGAAAATCTTGCATCAATGCCTGTACTGCCAATCAATAAAGGTGGCGGATCAGGTGCCGAGGCCATGCGTTACCTAAAAGACAAATCAGGTGACCCGCATGTATTGATGGCAACTTTGAATAGCTATTACACGACACCTTTACGCACAGACATCGGCGTGGATATCGAAGAGTTCACGCCTATCGCTCGTATGGCTGTCGATACCTTTGTCCTATGGGTCAATGCTGACAGCGACATCAAAACACTTGATGATTATGTGGCGGCAGTTAAAGCAGCAGGCGGCACATGGAAAATGGGCGGTACAGGCTCTGGCCAGGAAGACAGCTTGATAACTGCCATGCTGGAAAAGGAATTTGGCATCAAACATATCTATGTTCCGTTTAAGGGCGGTGGCACAGTGGCCAAAAATCTGGTCGGCGGTCATATTGACAGCACTGTAAACAACCCGTCCGAACAAATGGGCTTCTTTGAAGCTGGTAAATCACGTCCGATAGCGGCCTTTACACCAACGCGTCTGGCCGTGTTCCCAGATGTGCCTACCATGGCTGAACTTGGTCATCCGATGACATATTACATGCAACGTAGTTTTGTCGCGCCTGCGTCGATGCCTGAAGCTGCTGTTGCCTATTATGTTGATATGTTCAAAAAACTATCGCAGTCAGAAGAATGGCAAGCCTATGCTAGCAAAAAAGCGCTGATGACAGATTTCCTCAGCGGTGACGCATTACAGGCTTATTTCTTGAAAGAACGTGCGGCGCATGCCGACATTCTGAAAAACATGTAAGGCCATTTTAATCAGACAGACATCAAACAAACTATTGAGAAGATGTGTCTTCTCAATAGTTTTATCGGGTTAAAAAGGGGGAGCCTTATGCATCGTGCTGATAAAAACATATCCTTAGTGCTAATGGGCTTGGCAATTTACTTTATGTGGCATGCGAAAGAGTTGCCCATAGGCTGGGTGCCTAGTGACGGGCCTGGCGGTGGTGCATTTCCGTTTTGGCTATCTGTAATTCTATTTTTCAGCGCATTAGGCGTATTTTTAAGCGCACTTCGCGCATCTAAACAAAAGGCGAATATACCTTTTTTTGAGCCCGAAACAGTCTCATCCGTAACAAAGGTCAGTATTGCTATCTTTGTGACTGTCGCCATCATGGCCACTCTTGGAACCTATGTAGCGCTCTTATTATTCCTGTTCTGGTATTTGCGGATATTCGGTAAACATAGTTTAAAGCTGACGGCGATCATCACATTAATAACGCCTGTATTTGTTTTCTTCTTCTTCGAGGTAACGCTGAAAATTTTGTTACCCAAGGGGATAACCGAACCACTTTTCTTCCCACTTTATAATTTGTTTTTTTAAGGATTCGATGAATGGAAACGCTTGGCTTATTGTTAGACGGTTTTTCAACATCTCTGTCTCTATTTAACATTATGATTGTTGTTGCTGGTGTCACAGCTGGTCTGTTTATTGGCGCCATGCCCGGCTTGGGATCGGTGAATGGCGTTGCAATCGTTTTGCCGCTGACCTTTCTGGTGCCACCTGAATCTGCCATCATTTTGCTTGCTGCTATTTATTATGGCGCCATGTATGGCGGGGCGGTGAGTTCTATATTACTTGGCATTCCAGGGGCATCAACCGCCGTTGCAACCACGTTTGATGGGCGGCCAATGGCGCAACAAGGCAAAGCCGGATTGGCCTTGATTACATCAGCCGTTGCGTCTTTTGTCGGCGGCACCGTATCGGTTATTTTGTTCACCGTTTTTGCCGTGCCTTTGGCCGATGTAGCTCTTGCCTTTGGGCCTGCCGAAGAATTTGCGCTTGTGTTACTTGCCTTCACGACCTTTGTTGGTCTGGGCAATGACAATGTTTATAAAACGATGGTCATGATCATGCTTGGTCTGGTGCTATCGACTGTTGGACTTGATCTTATTTCAGGGCAACCACGCCTGATCTTCTTTGATTTACCAGGGTTCTATTCAGGCATAAGTTTTCTTGTATTAGCCATTGGTGTTTATGGTGTTGGAGAAGTTCTCTATACCATCGAAACATCGAATAAAAATACCGAGGTTACCAATGCCCGCATAACCTTTGCCGAATTAGGTGCTGGCCTGCGTGAGCTTGTTAAATTATGGAAGACCATGACGCTGGGTTCTCTGATTGGGTTCTTTGTTGGCATGTTACCCGCTGCGGGGGCGACACCAGCCTCGCTTATGGCCTATGGAATGGCCAAGTCATCATCAAAAAAGCCGGAAAGCTTCGGCAAAGGGAATATTGAAGGTGTCGCCGCACCCGAAACGGCAAATAATGCGGCATCAACAGGATCATTATTGCCTATGCTGACACTTGGTATTCCGGGGTCACCTACAACGGCCCTTTTGCTTGGCGGTATGGTTATTTGGGGACTCGTTCCTGGCCCCATGTTGTTTATCGAGCAACCTGATTTTGTCTGGGGACTAATCAGCTCGCTTTATACGGCTAATTTTGCATCGGTCATTATCAATATTGCTCTGATACCCTTATTCGTATGGGCTTTGAGAATGCCAACAACTGTTTTATGTGCGCTTGTGCTTGTGCTTTGTATTATTGGCGGGTTTGCGCCAAGTCAAAAAATGCATGACGTCTGGCTTATCGTTGCCTTTGGGGGGGCGGGTTATATTCTGCGCAAAGCAGACTATCCTCTCGCGCCTTTGGTTTTGGCAATTGTTTTGGGCCCGCTTATGGAAAAAAGTTTTCGCCAGACTTTGATTGCTGAACAAGGTAACATATTCGCGTTTTTCGAACGTCCATTGTCAGGCACATTTATGTGTTTGGCTTTGTTGTTTTTCCTACTACCACTGATAAAATATGCCCGCCAGTCTCGCTTAAAACACACACCCATAACCAGCTCATAACGGATAGATGTCATGACAACGCTTTCTTCTCTCATCTCGTTGCACCCCAAAGACGCACCAGCTATTGGTGCCCCGGGGCGTCCCTGGCTCAGTTATGGTGGGCTTCATGATTTGGCGCAAAATGTTGCCACTGCGCTTCATAATTGTAACATCGGACGCGGTGACAGGGTCGCCATCGTCATGCCAAATGGGCCGGAAATGGCCACGGCCTTTATCACGGTCATGCAATCGGCTGTAACCGCCCCGCTGAATCCGTCATACCGACAGGATGAATATGAGTTCTATCTTCAGGATTTAGGCGCAAAGGCCATTATCCTGCCACATGATTATACTGGCCCTGCCCTTGAAGCGGCAAAAGCCATAGATCTACGGATTTTACGCGCCCATAGCGCCGCTGATGCCAAGGCAGGACATTTTGACCTCACGCCGGACAGCATCGGCATGACCGCGACTGAAACGGATGATTGGCAAAGCGACAAAAGCCTGACGAATGAAAATGATGTTGGATTAATTCTGCATACGTCAGGCACCACCTCGCGTCCCAAAATCGTTCCGTTGCTTCAGTCAAATCTGGCGGCATCGGCAACTAACATCAAGAACACTTTGGCTTTGACGCCTGAAGACCGCTGTTTGAACATAATGCCATTATTTCATATTCACGGCTTACTGGCAGCCGTATCCGCGTCACTTGTTGCTGGAGCCTCTGTCTGCTGCACAAGTGGCTTTGACGCCTTGCGTTTCTTTTCGGTGATAAAGGATGTTAATCCTAGCTGGTACACAGCCGTTCCGACGATGCATCAGGCAATTTTAAGCCGTGCTAATCGGAACAAGGATATCATTGCGAATTTGAAGCTACGCTTTTTACGCTCGTCATCGGCGTCACTTCCATCACAGGTTATGCATGAACTGGTGGACACCTTTAGCGCGCCTGTTATCGAAAGCTATGGCATGACAGAAGCGGCGCATCAGATGGCATCAAATCCTCTGCCACCAAAACCACAAAAGCCAGGAGCTGTCGGTGTAGAGGCTGGCCCGCTTGTGCGAATTGCCAATGAAACCGAAAATGAATTGATGAACGCGGATGCTATTGGCGAAGTTGTGATCTCAGGTGACAATGTCACCCCGGGCTATGAAAATAATCCAGCCGCAAATGAAGCCAGCTTCTTTATGGCTGACGGATCCCGCTGGTTTCGCACTGGCGATCAAGGAACCTTTGACAGTGATGGATATCTGAGCCTGACCGGACGGTTGAAGGAAATCATCAATCGTGGTGGCGAAAAAGTAAGTCCACTTGAAGTTGATGAAGTTCTGATGGATCATCCTGCCGTTGCGCAGGTTGTCACATTTGCATTGCCGCATGCCAAATTAGGCGAAGAGGTTGCTTGCGCGCTTGTGCTAAAAGCTGAGGCACAGGCCACAGCACAGGATATTCGCACTTTCGCTGCAACACGTATGGCTGATTTCAAAGTGCCACGCAAAGTTGTTATTCTTGACGAAATTCCAAAAGGCGCAACTGGTAAGATGCAACGAATTGGGTTGGCTGAAAAATTAGGCCTTGTCGAATAACAAGATAGAAAAGGAACAAGAATGAAAATTTGTATTTTCGGTGCTGGTGCGATCGGCGGATATCTTGGAGCCAAGCTGGCGGCAAATGGCACTGATGTGAGCCTTGTTGCCCGCGGGCCACATCTGGACGCCATGCGCAATAATGGCCTTCGCCTGATCGAAGAAACTGGCGAAACTAATGTCAGCGTCAACGCAGCAAGCGATCCGGCGGACTTGGGCGAACAAGACTATCTGGTTATCACTTTGAAAGCGCACTCTGTCCCACCTATGGTTGAGAAAATGGCGCCACTTATTGGCAAACACACAACAATCCTAAGCTGTGTCAACGGCGTCCCTTGGTGGTATTTCTACAAACTTGGTGGGCATCTTGATGGCACCCAGTTGGAATCTGTTGATCCCGCAGGCGCACAATGGAACGGTTTTGGTCCTGAAAAAGTCATTGGATGCGTTGTTTATCCTGCTGCAGAAGTCGTTGAACCAGGCGTTATCAAGCATATTGAAGGTAACCGATTTTCGCTAGGCGAACCCGATGGACAAAAATCAGATCGCATCACCACCTTGTCCAAAATATTTACCGAGGCTGGCCTAAAGGCGCCTGTCCGCCCCCGCATAAGAGACGAAATATGGGTTAAATTATGGGGTAATCTTTCTTTTAATCCTATATCGGCACTTACGCATGCAACGCTTGATATTTTATGCACGGATCCAAGCACAAGGATAGTCGCCCGCAATATGATGCTTGAAGCCCAGCAAATCGCTGAGAAACTAGGCGTTAAATTTCCAATAGACGTAGATAGACGCATCGAAGGTGGTGCTGCCGTTGGTGCGCACAGAACGTCTATGTGGCAGGATTTAGATATGGGACGGCCTATGGAAATTGACGCTTTGGTCGGATCTGTAAAAGAGCTTGGTCGCATTACGGATATACCAACACCAACTATAGATGTGGTCTTGGGACTTATTCAAATGCGGGGAAAAATTGCGGGCGTCTATTAAGCAAATTCCACTTTCAGCAACAGAACATCTTCACGACATCAAATCACGCACGCCAAAAAAACAGGCTGGCTTAATCTGCCAACCTGTTCAAAGTCTTGGGAGTTTTGCCAACTATCTATTCGGCAGCTAGTAATTTTGTCTGTTCACCGTGCGTATCGGTATAATAGGTTACAGCAGCGCCAACACCTGAACCGGCATCAAACTTTATGCCAGCGTCACGCATAGCCATTTCGGCACCACCTAGCATCTGTAGAACCATGGTTTCGTTAAGCCAGCCCAGATGCCCAATGCGGAAAACCTTGCCAGCAACCTTGCTAAGGCCACCACCAAGCGAAACGCCATAATTGTTGTAGGCCGCCTTGATCACATCATTCGCGTTACAATCTTCATCAACCAGAATTGCAGTTACCGTATCTGAAAAATTAGCCTTATCTACGGCACAATTACGCAATCCCCATGCTGTTATCGCACGACGAACGCCTTCGGCAAGTCGATGGTGACGCGCAAACACATTATCCAGACCTTCTTCCAACAGCATATCAACTGACGTGCGTAATCCACGCATCAGCGTCATTGCTGGTGTATAGGGAAAATAACCTGTTTGATTGGTTTCAGCCATGTAATGAAAATCAAAATAACCACAGCCCAAATAGGTGTCTGCATCACGCGCTGATACATTTTTAATTTCGTAAAGCACCCGTTCGCTGACCCCGACGATAGCTAGGCCTGTCGGCAACATAAATCCCTTTTGCGATCCAGATACAGCGACATCAACGCCCCATTCATCCATATTGAATTCGATCGAACCTATTGAGCTCACGCCATCGACAAACAGCATGGCAGGGTGATCTAGCTCATCCATAACACGTCTGACAGCGGCAACATCACTGGTCACACCTGTCGCAGTTTCGTTATGGCATACCAGAACAGCTTTAATGTTATGATGTTTATCTGCGGCAAGAGCTTCTCGATAAGCATCAACAGGCGTTGCTTTGCCCCATTCCTGGTCAATACAGGTCACATTCAGATTGAGTTGGCGGCACATCTGCACCCACAGATCAGAGAACTGACCAAATGAAGACGCTAGAACACCATCACCTGCACTCAAGGTATTGCGCAAAGCGGCTTCCCACCCACCGGTACCTGATCCAGGAAAAACAAACACCGTACCCGTCTCGGTACGGAATACTTTTTTCAGATCAGCAAATAGCGGTAAAGTAAATTCGGGAAGATCCGGCGCGCGATGATCCTCTAATGCAATGTCCATAGCCTGACGAACGCGGAAAGGCATGTTTGTTGGTCCGGGAACTGCAAGTGTTCTATATCCAATCATTATCAATCTCCATTAGGTTATCTCCAAGATTGACCCTTACCCAAAAAAACAGCCCATGCACGCATTTTGGTGTGAATGTGTATAAGGTGTATATAACTTGTGCAAAATATGTTAATTTGTAAATATTTGGTTGGATCAAGAGGACATCATGCGCAAAACATTTATTGGCCCCCGGCTTCGCCAACTTCGCCGTGACAGCGGACAAACACAGGCCCAGATGGCTGAAAAGCTTGGCATCAGCCCTGCCTATGTCAATTTATTGGAAAAAAACCAGCGTAGCTTGTCAGTGCAGGTTTTGATGGCTTTATCTGATGAATATAACGTTGATTGGCGTGATGTGGTTCTGGAAAAGAATACGACGGTTCTATCTGACCTGCGCAATATGTTGCAAGACCCTCTTTTTTCAGGCAATCCGCCTGATCTTGACGAATTACGCGCTGCCATCGATCACGCCCCACGCTTGATTGACAACTTCATAAAGCTTTATCAAAGTCACCGCACATCAATGGAAAAAATCATGCAGCTTGGCAGTGAGCGCATGCCAAAAGAAATACTCGACACATCTCCTGAAACCATGATCCACGATTTCTTTCGGGATAATCTAAACCATTTTGATGTATTGGAACGCGCTGCCGAAACCTTGGCAACCGAAGAAAACTATGACGCGGATGACGCCTATGCAATGCTCAAAGATCGTCTGAAAAATCGACATAGCATAACCATTCGTATCATTCCGGTTGAGTCAATGGATGGCGCATTACGGGTTTTTGACGCCGAAACTGGGGATATTCAACTTTCCGAAGCTCTTGACCATAAAAACCGCACTTTCCAGCTGGCACATATCCTATGTTTTGTAGAATTTGGTTACATATTGGATAGCATAACTGACAACAGCCGCTTCGGAACACAGACGAACATAGCGCGGTGCCAAATAGAATTAGCAAACTATTTTGCCGCCGCTTTTCTCATGCCTTATGAAAAGTTCATCACGCTGGCAGAGAAAAGCCGCTATGACATTGACCGTCTTGCCTCGGGATTTTTGGTATCTTTCGAACAGGTCTGTCATCGCCTGACCACCTTGCAACGACATGGGCGTCGCGGCGTACCTTTCTTCTTTTTGCGGGTTGATAAGGCTGGCAATGTCACCAAACGATTTAACGCAACGAGCTTTAACATCGCCGAACATGGCGGATCGTGCCCCGTATGGAACATTCATACTGCCTTTCGCATGCCGGGTGTGATTCTGCCGCAATTTGTCGAACTTCCCGATGGGGAACAATTCTTTACACTTAGCTGTACAACTGAACGACCTGTTTACAGCCATGATACCCAAGACCGACGCCTTTCGATTTCGCTTGGATGTGAAATTAAACATGCTGATAAATTGATTTATACCTCTGGCCTTGCCAATTCGGCCGAGCGGTCATTTAGCCAGATTGGTATCAATTGCCATCTGTGCCTGCGCAAGGCCTGCTCACAACGTGCGCACGCGCCCCTATTTACTGAATTGACAACGGATACAAGCCGGCGTGGCGAAACGCGATATGAAAGCTAGCCAGCGCACAGACAACGTCACGCATTTTACAACGGCTGGCGGAGAGACGGGATTCCAAACCCTTTTGTAAGCCGCTGATCTGAATCATGTATTCTGACTGTAACAATCTAGACCCCACATCAGACCCCATATTCGTTCAAGGTTGCTGATCCCGTTTCCTATTTCAGAATGATTTAATTCAATGACGCGTGAACTTATACATTGAATTCTTTGTGATCGGATCGAGGGTTAAATCATCAAGGGTCAAAATTTATGTAAAGATTTTCTTATGCCTTTGATATGTGTTAAATCAAAAGATGCGTTGATGTTCTAATCATAGAGGCTTTAGATATTTTGTTAAATAGTTGGAAAATTGCAGTCATCCCTGGCGATGGAATTGGAAAAGAAACTGTTCCCGAGGGGCTAAGAGTATTAGAAGCCACTCAGGAGAAGTATAAGTTTGATCTGAATTTTATTGAATATGATTTTGCCTCTGCAGATTACTTCGTAAAACATGGTCAGATGTTACCAGATGATTGGAAGGAACAATTGAGCCAAAGTGATGCGCTTTTCTTTGGCGCGGTAGGTTGGCCTGATATTGTCCCCGATCATGTGTCACTGTGGGGTTCACTCATTCAGTTCAGAAGAGAATTTGACCAATATGTCAGTTTGCGTCCAGCCCGCGCCATGGCTGGTGTTCCACTTCCATTGGCTAATCGCAAACCAGGCGACATTGATATGATGATTGTTCGCGAAAATACTGAAGGTGAATATTCTTCGATTGGTGGCAAGATGTTCCCTAATACAGATCGTGAAATTGTCATGCAGGAAACTGTGATGAGTCGCCAAGGTGTTGACAGGATTTTGAAATATGCTTTTGAGCTTGCCATGGAACGTGGCAAGCATTTGACTTCGGCGACTAAATCTAACGGTATTTCAATTACCATGCCTTATTGGGATGAGCGCGTGGCAGAAATGGCGAAAAATTACACCGATGTAAAAGTGGATAAATATCATATAGATATTTTAACCGCGCAGTTTGTTTTAAACCCAGACTGGTTTGACGTGGTTGTGGCCTCTAATCTCTTTGGCGACATCTTGTCTGATCTGGGGCCAGCTTGCACAGGAACCATAGGCATCGCACCCTCAGGCAATATCAATCCCGAAGGTGTCTTTCCATCGCTATTTGAACCTGTGCATGGTTCTGCGCCAGATATAGCTGGGAAGGGAATTGCAAACCCTGTTGGCCAGATTTGGGCTGCGGCAATGATGCTTGACCATTTGGGTGTCAAGGAAGCAAGCCAGTCAATAGTCACGGCAATTGAACAAGTACTGTCAGACGCATCATTTAGGACAGCTGATCTTGGTGGTAGTGCAGACACGGTGACATGCGGCAAGGCGATTGCTGATGCGGTATTGGAGATGCCATAGATGAAAGCGTCCAAGTTTTTGCACGGTTTCACAGTTGAAAAAATAACTTTGCCTGATGTCGAGATTAATTATACCAGTGCTGGCAATGGTCCCCCGATTTTATTGCTTCATGGGCATCCACAAACACATATCGTATGGCGGAAAGTTGCGCCCCTGCTTGTTAATGCTGGCTATCGTGTCATTGCACCTGATTTGCGCGGCTACGGGGACAGTGGAAAACCAGAAAGTGATATTAATCACTATCCTTACTCAAAACGGGTGATGGCGCAGGATCTAATTGCCTTGATGGCAAAACTTGACCATGAACATTTTTCTGTTGTTGGACATGATCGTGGCGGGCGCGTGGCGCACAGGATGGCTCTTGATTTTCCAAATGCAGTTGAACGATTAGCTGTACTTGATATTGCCCCAACAGATATGATGTATGCGCAAACAAACAAAGAGTTTGCCACACGATATTTCTGGTGGTTCTTTTTAATTCAGCCTTATGATTTCCCTGAAAGAATGATCGCTAGTGATCCCGAGTATTTTTTGCGTCGCCATATAGCTGGTCAGGTTAAAATTGAAGGGGCGGTGAGCAATGAAGCTATATCAGAATATCTGCGCACCTATAATAATCCAAAAACCATTCATGCAATTTGTGAGGATTATCGTGCTTCAGCCGGCATTGATTTAGAACATGACAAATTAGATCAAGGGCGTCTTATTGAAGCCCCCTTGTTGGCCATTTGGGGTACAATGAGTGTTGTCGGTGATTTGTATGATGTTGAAGCGGCATGGCAGGAAAAGGCAAAAAATGTAACAGGTTTTGCGCTACCGTGTGGCCACGCCATTCCTGAGGAAGCCCCAGATGAATTAGCATTCAAGCTTTTGGCATTTTTTGCTGATAAATGAGTGTTTATAGTTAGGCGTGAGTGTCCAGATTTGCAGATATTCTTTATCCGCAGCGCAGTTAATTAAATATGTTACCTGATGGCATGCCGGACACCATATAATCAGAGACTAACGGCCATAAATGAAGCAATTTATTAGATAAAGATAAGGGGGTCTGGCGGAGGGACGGGGATTCGAACCCCGGTGAAGTGTTACCCTCAACACGCTTTCCAAGCGTGCGCCTTAAGCCACTCGGCCACCCCTCCGCATGTGCGGCAAATTAACAGGCTCACCCCCGCATGTAAACAAGCCGTGCTTCTGAAAAGTGACTCTATAAGGCAAAATTTGGTTTATTGAGTGGTCAGTCTGGCTGTCATCACCTTAAGTGCCCACTACATTATAGGACGAAAACACCACATGATCTGCAAAGCGGCAACCCGACATTGGATGAAACCGCGTAAATCCATGTTTTTGATATATTTCAAGGCTCAATTTATATTCAGCCATTCGGCATTTTGCGCTTGTGACTGGCTCTTGCAATCGTCAATATGAACTGATGATAGGAATCTTTTTTAAAACCATTGCGGCTTTGTTCGCGCTTTTGGCGCTATATGTTATCTGGCTGGATGTAACCGCCACCAGTAGCCCCAGCATCGTGCTGGGACAGTTCTGGTTTGAGCATCACAGCGCTTCATTACAGGTCGGCGAAGCGATTATCAGCCGCTATATAGATCCATGCGGCCTGATCGTTGCATTTAATTGCGAACCGTTTCTCTGGCATCCCCTAATTGCCAGTCTGCTTGGCTGGCCAGCGGCGTTGATTTTTATTATCTGCGCCCTGTTTTTTGGGGGACTTTCGCGTCTTCGTCGCAAGGGATCTTCACAACGCGTTTCAAAACGCGCCTTGCATCGTAACGGGGCATCGTAACGGTACATCGTAACGGGGCGACCTAGTTATGCCACCTATCCAAAATTAGTTATCACCCATTTTCAAAGCTTCAAAAAAGGCCGTTTGCGGAATATCGACTTTGCCGAACTGCCGCATCTTCTTTTTGCCCTCTTTCTGCTTTTCCAACAGCTTTTTCTTACGCGTAATGTCGCCACCATAGCATTTGGCGGTAACATCTTTTCGGAGCGCCGCAATCGTTTCGCGGGCAATAACCTTGCCGCCAATCGCCGCTTGCAGTGCCACCTTGAACATCTGTCGTGGCACTAGGTCTTTCAGCCGAATACAGATGGCTCGGCCTTTGCCCTCAGCCTGATCGCGATGCACAATCATCGACAATGCGTCAACTGGATCACCATTGACAAGAATTGACACTTTCACCAGTTCGCCCGGACGATATGAATCGATCGCATAATCAAAGCTGGCATAACCTTTGGTAATAGATTTCAGCCTGTCATAAAAATCAAAAACAACCTCGTTCAAGGGTAGCCGATAAACCGCCATCGCGCGGTTGCCCGCATAGGTCAAATCAATCTGTTCGCCGCGACGCTCGGTACATAATGTCAGAACTGACCCCAGGAATTCATCCGGTGTCATGATTGTGGCCTTGATCCAGGGCTCTTCAATCTCATTAATCCTAGTTACCTCGGGCATATCCGCCGGATTGTGCAGATCAAAGCGCTTTCCGTCGGTCAAATGCATCTGATAAACCACCGAAGGTGCGGTGGAAATCAGATCAAGGTTGAATTCACGCGTCAAACGGTCGCGGATCACCTCCATATGCAACAGACCCAAAAACCCACAGCGGAATCCAAAACCAAGCGCGGCAGATGTTTCCGCCTCAAATGAAAAAGACGCATCATTCAAGGACAGTTTTTCCAGCGCCTCGCGCAGGCCTGTAAAATCATTCGTATCAACCGGAAACAGGCCACAGAACACAACAGGCACCGATGGGGCAAAGCCTGGCAAGGCCTCTTCGCACAATCGGCGTTCATCAGTAATTGTATCACCAACCTTGGCGTCCGAAACGGTTTTTACACCTGCATTGATAAAACCAATCTCGCCAGGCCCAAGCTCGTCAACCGATGTCGGTTTTGGCAAAAAGGTACCGACGCGTTCAATCACATGCGTTGCGCCTGATGCCATCATGCGGATTTTCATACCCTTTTTCATAACGCCATCATGCACCCGCACCAATGTCATCACGCCCAGATAGGCATCGTACCAGCTATCCACCAGCAATGCCTTTAGCGGTGCCGTACGATCACCTTTTGGTGCTGGCAAAGACGTGACCAAAGCTTCGAGAATTTCGTTAATGCCTTCACCGGTCTTGGCACTGGCCGCGATCGCGTCGTCAGATGGCAGGCCAATCACCTCTTCGATCTGTGCTTTCACACGATCAGGTTCGGCCGCCGGCAAATCGATCTTGTTCAACACTGGCACAATCTCATGATCAGCCTCGATAGCCTGATATACATTGGCCAACGTCTGGGCTTCAACACCTTGGCTAGCATCAACCACCAGAAGCGAGCCTTCACAAGCCGAAAGCGAACGTGAAACTTCATAACCAAAATCGACATGACCTGGCGTATCCATCAAATTAAGCACATAATCCTTGCCATCTTTGGCGTGGTAATTCAGCCGAACGGTCTGCGCCTTGATGGTGATGCCTCGTTCACGCTCGATATCCATATTATCAAGCACCTGATCTTTCATCTCGCGCTCGCTCAGCCCGCCACAGGTTTGAATCAAACGGTCGGCAATGGTTGATTTACCATGGTCGATATGTGCGATGATCGAAAAGTTACGGATCTGATCTAAATCTGTCATATGTCACTTGCCCGCGGGGCGCTGATTATTTGTTTACAGGACTGCTATACACCACTTTTATCATCAATACCGCCCAAATATGACCGGTTTTTTCAATCTGTGACGATATGGCCAAAATCATCATAAAATATGTCTGTTGTGGCCTTTACACTGGTTATATATTAACGTGGCAAACATATTGTAATTCATAAAAGCGATTTATTTCGTTAAAATGAAGCGATAAAACTATTTCTGGATAAGGAACGCACAATGCCTGGCATGGGTTTTGAAAAATACCGTCCGTTTGAAGGCCCCGATCTGAGCGATCGGACATGGCCTTCAGCGCGTATAAACACCGCACCTGTATGGTGTTCGGTTGACCTACGTGACGGTAACCAGGCACTTATCGAGCCAATGGATGCCGCCCGCAAGATGCGCATGTTCAAAATTCTTGTCGCAATGGGCTTCAAGGAAATTGAAGTTGGCTTTCCGTCTGCGTCCGATACAGATTTCAATTTTCTGCGTGAATTAATCGAAAATGGCCATGTGCCGGATGATGTAACAATTCAGGTGCTGACACAGGCACGTGAACATCTGATTGATCGTACAATCGAAAGTCTGGATGGCGCGCCAAATGCTATCTTGCATCTATATAATTCAACCAGCACACTTCAACGTCGTGTTGTGTTTAAAGCTGATCGTGATGGCGTCAAACAGATTGCTGTTGATGGTGCAAAAATGGTCGCTGACCGCATTTCCAAATGTGGAGCGGAAAATCTGCGCCTGCAATATAGCCCCGAAAGCTTTACTGGCACTGAGCTGGATTATGCGTTGGATGTCTGCGAAGCTGTTATGGATGTCTGGCAGCCAACATCCGCAAACCCGACCATTATCAATCTGCCAGCCACCGTCGAAATGTCGACGCCAAATATCTATGCCGATCAGATCGAATGGATGAGCCGTAATTTTTCCAACCGAGATGCCGTGATCTTGTCGCTTCATCCGCATAATGACCGCGGCTGTGCGGTCGCCGCCACCGAACTGGGGCTAATGGCGGGCGCTGACCGTGTCGAAGGCACATTGTTTGGCAATGGCGAACGCACCGGTAATGTCGATATTATCACCTTGGGACTGAACATGTTTACGCAAGGCGTAAACCCAAACCTCGATTTTTCCGATATTAACGAACTTGTTGAAACAGCCGAATTCTGTAACCAACTAGCTGTACCGGAACGTCATCCCTATGCCGGCAAGCTGGTGCATACCGCCTTTTCTGGCAGTCATCAGGACGCTATCCGCAAAGGGATGGACGCGCTTATGAACGCCAATGAAAATACGTGGGAAGTCCCCTATCTACCGATTGACCCAGGCGATATTGGACGCACGTTTGAGGCCATTATCCGCGTTAATTCGCAATCTGGAAAAGCTGGCGCTGCCTATCTGCTGGAGGCCGATCATCATGTCCGCCTGCCACGCGCCGCCGAAGTCGAATTTTCCGGCATTGTTCAGCGCGAGGCCGATACCACCGGCAAGGAAATTACCAGCCAGCGTATCTGGGAATTGGCACAAGAGCATTATATCCGCCCCACCGGCACCTTTGAGCTTGTCAGCTTTGATGTTGCCAAGGCCAGCCGCAATTCGGATGATGAGCGCGTTACCGCAACCGTAATGCATAACGGAAAGGAAGTCGGCATCAGCGCCATCGGCAATGGCCCTATTTCAGCCTTTGTCGAAGCCATGCGGAACGAATTTGACCTTAATTTCCGCCTTGCCGATTTTGGCCAGAATACGCGCGAAGCCACGTCCAAAGCCGAAGCCGCCGCCTATGTTGAACTGGTGGTAGAGAATGG
>NZ_CAXBVX010000012.1:0-32935 GCF_963979125.1 uncultured Candidatus Puniceispirillum sp. | reverse complement strand
TGATACCAGCACCGGCATTGGAACAGGAAGTTTGGCTAGTGGTACCGGCAAATATAAAGGTGTAAAAGCTTTGCCAACTTTTCAAACCACATTCCAAATTGACGCAACGCACAGCGTTTACGAATTTAAATGGTAAACAGAGGCGCAAGCAGATTTAAATTTGACAAACTTTTATTAGGCTAAAAACAGTTGGGCGGGCAGCGCCTAATTTTTAGCTACCCGCCCTTCATGATTATCATTATACAAAGGAATAAATTATGTCTTTAAACAATAAACTAGTTCAATCAATGTCTAATAGAAACGTAGGTGACTATCTTGACCTATTGCACGAAGATTTCGTAGCAACATTTCATAAATCTGGCGACACTTTTTCTAAATCGGAATGGGCGCCTATGGTTACTGGGATGATGGAAAATGAAAAATTCATCCAAGAATCCTCCCGCTGTGTTTATGAAAATGACGATATCCTAGTAATGCATACTTTTATGTCCTACCCAGATGATAGCAGAGAAGCTGTCATGTTGGTCGCCATGCTGAAAGACGGTAAAATTATCAGCATGGAAACGGGCGCTACTGCCTTAGATTAAGTTTATTGGAGGAGAAACAGAAATGGCATTAGCTATGGGACTCTCCGTTCATAAAAAATCAAGAAAAATGGAGAAGAGTGATGACTGTTAATTTAGGGCAAAAGACATTTAATTTTGGATTAAAAGTACCGGCAGAAAAGGCTGCAGAGGCTGAGGCTACAATAAGAGACCATGCAAAATGGATGCGTGAAACACACAGCTACGATAATAGCAAAATCCAGCTAGTGCATTACTATGTCTCTAAGTCAGACGAGATGGTAAATCCTGCCGCCCCTGACGACGGGACAACAGGAAATGTGTTATTCACTATCAATGAGGTATATGTCCAACCAGAAGGAATTGGGCAACATATGGAAGCAGGACAGCAATGGCCTCATTTCCAAAGCTTCATGGAAGTTCTGACAACCTATGGCGATATTCTCGTGCTAAATGGAGACGTCATCGAGTCCCTGTAACGTAACCCACAGCAGGCTTGTACAAACGTTAGTTTCCAAGCATCACTAGAACTAGCTGAACATTATTTAAAAGAAAAATACATGGCCATTTTAGCAGTAGCGATTCCAATATTGCCCGGAAAATTGGATGCTTGGAAAAGTGTAGTTCTCGACCAGATGACTGGAGAAAACAAAACCCATACAGATATGATTCGTGAGAATGCTGGTGTTCATGAACGTTCTTTTCTTCAAGAAACCCCTGACGGACACTTAGTGATTTTGACCTTCGAGGGAGCAGATCCTTTAGCTGGATGGGGAAAGATTATGGCTAACCTACCTCCAGAGTTTGCAACCGCTGCAATGGAGTTGCATGGTTTAGATGTGAATGAACCACCACCACCTCTCCCTGAGTTGATATATGATAGCAAAGCGTAACGCCCTAAACCATCTAATGAGATGGGCTTTTTCTGTTATGCCAAAAGCTTTTGTGAGTAAATGATTTCTAAGATTGGAAGGTATATAATGTCTAAAGGTTATGTAGTTGCTAACATAAGGGTCACGGACCAAGACAGGTTTCAAGAATTCTCTGGCATGGCAGGGCCAGCCATTAAAAAATATGGTGGTAGGGTGCTTGCTCGTGGTCCAGATGCTGACAGACTTGAAGGCGATGTCAGTGGCATCGTTATGATGATTGAGTTTGAAAGCAAAGAAGCTGCAAATACATTTTATCATAGTGAAGAGTATCAAGCCGCAAAAGCTGTAAGAGAAGAATGTTCTGACACTGATTTCATGATTATAGAAGGCGTGTCTGATTAACCTTCAGCACGCAATCTTCCACACACACCTATCCTATACTCAGAGGAAAATCAGATAGCACTTAGCTAGTCACTTACTCTGTAATGATAACAATAAGCTTCCACTGTGAAACAAACTGTGAAACATCTGTGCGCATTGACAGTGATTCAGTAACACGTAAACTGGCAGAAACAGTGCATTTCTATTGGTAATGGTGCATCAAAGTAGCGCAGACCTACTCGCTGGTAGCACCATCCTCCTCACATGCTAAATCAGTTCAGAATAAAAACAGTCACTCGCTTTGTTAAACGCTAAGCGTTTCCAGCGACCGAACCATCGCCCAACATATCATCTTGATCACCAGTGCGCGTCACATCCACATTGCTCGCAATCATAACGCCATTGCTAGAAAAAGTTAGTTTACCATCCCCATCCCCATCCCCATCAACACTCACCAGCACCGTATCGCCGTCGCCAAAGGTGCCTTTTAACAAAGCCTCAGCCAACGGGTTTTGCACCGCGTTCTGGATTACCCGTTGTAATGGCCGCGCACCAAAATGTGGATCATAGCCCTTTGCACTCAGCCATGCGACCGCAGCATCATCCAAGGTCAGGGTAATTGAGCGCTGAGCCAGACGCGCCGCCAGCGTTGCAATTTGAATCTTGACAATTGCGCCCATGTCATCACGCGAAAGACGCCGGAACAGTAAGGTCTCGTCAAGCCGATTTAAAAATTCTGGTCTGAAGGTAGCCGCCACATCCGCCATCACCTTGCCTCGAGCATCGTCGCTGGATGCGCCATCGGGCAACTCCAGCAAATAATCCGCACCAATATTAGAGGTTAGCAAAATCATGGTATTACGGAAATCAACCCGCCGTCCTTGGCCATCAGTCAGATGACCTTCGTCAAGCACCTGTAGAAGCACATTGAAAATATCTGGATGCGCTTTTTCAACCTCGTCGAACAAGATCACCTGATAGGGACGTCGGCGCACTGCCTCGGTCAAACTGCCGCCATCTTCATAGCCAACATAGCCAGGCGGCGCGCCAATAAGCCGTGCAACCGCGTGCTTTTCCATATATTCAGACATATCAATGCGCAAAACCGCCGCGTCATTATCAAACAGAAATGCCGCCAATGCCTTGGCCAGTTCGGTTTTACCAACGCCAGTCGGTCCCAGCATCAGAAAACTGCCCATTGGTTGATCGGGATTGGCAAGCCCTGCCCGGGCACGCCGTGTGGCATTTGCCACCGCCTTCAAAGCGGCATCTTGACCAATGATCCGCTGGCTAATGATTTTCTCCATCGCCAACAATTTTTCGCGTTCGCCTTCCAGCATCTTATCCACAGGGATTCCTGTCCAACTACTGATGACCTCAGCAATATGCTGACTGGAAACTTCTTCGTTAACCAAATCTGATTTCGACACAGCTTCTTTTGCTGCGGCAATTTCCTGTTCCAGCCCAGGCATGATCGCATAGGTCAACTCGGCAGCTTTTTCCAAATCCCCCTCACGCTGCGCGACGTCAAGATTATGCCGCGCATCTTCAAGCGCTTGTTGCAAACGTCCAACTTCACCCATTTGCGATTTGACCTCATTCCAAGCGTCGGTCAGCTTTGCTGATTTAGCTTCAAGGTCTGCAAGCTCTTTTTCGATCGCCGAAAGACGTTTGTTCTGTGAGTCTTTACTTTCTTTAAGCAACGCGGCCTGTTCTATCTTTAGCTGGATGATATGCCGGTCTGTCCGGTCAAGATCATCCGGCTTGCTATCTGACCGGATACGCAAATGGCTAGCCGCTTCATCCATCACATCGATGGCCTTATCGGGCAGAAAGCGCTCATTAATATAGCGATGCGACAACCGTGCAGAAGCGATCAGCGCTTCATCAGTAATCCGCACGCCATGATGCAATTCATATTTTTCCTTGAGGCCGCGCAGAATGAAAATCGAGTCCTCAACATTCGGTTCATCAACAAAAACTGGCTGGAATCGGCGTGTAAGTGCAGCATCTTTTTCCACGTGCTGGCGATATTCATCCAATGTGGTCGCCCCGATACAACGTAATTCACCCCTTGCCAGGGCTGGTTTCAACAAGTTCGACGCATCCATAGCACCATCACTTTTACCTGCCCCAACAAGCTGATGCATTTCATCAATGAACAGGATTATCTCACCATCGCGATCCTGCACCTCTTTCAAGACACCTTTCAAACGTTCTTCAAATTCACCACGATATTTAGCGCCCGCAACAAGTGTGCCCATATCAAGCGATAACAGGGTTTTATTAGCTAACGCCTCAGGCACATCAAAATTAACAATGCGTTGCGCCAACCCTTCGGCAATAGCTGTCTTACCAACACCTGGCTGGCCAATCAGAACTGGATTGTTTTTTGTCCGACGCGCCAGAATTTGAATCGCACGGCGCACTTCGGCATCACGGCCAATAACCGGATCAAGCTTGCCACGTCGTGCCGCATCAGTCAGGTCAGTTGTATATCGTGACAAAGCATCATATGTGTCTTCGGCCCCATCATTATCGGCACTTCGCCCTTTGCGCATATCAATAATCGCACTAGCAAGCCTGTCAGCAGTAACACCTACCTTGGCGAAGATATCCTTTAGCCCGCCTTTAACCATTGCCAGAAGCAATATATCAACTGCTATAAATTGATCTTTGAAATTTTTGGCTTCCGTCTCGGCAGCCGCCAAAATACGCGCCAGATCATTATCCATCTGTAGCTGGCCAGCACCGCTTCCTGTTACCGCAGGCATTGATGCCAAATTTGTCTCAAGCGCGGCGCGTAAAGCGGCTCCATCACCACCAGCGCGACCGATCAGGCTTCGAACCATGACATTGTCGTCGCCCAGCATCGCCAGCAATATATGTTCGGCTGTCAGGCGTTGATGATTAGCATTCAGAGCCGCATTCTGGCCAGCCGTCAAAGCATTGCGCACAAGCGCAGTAAATTTATCAGTTTGCATCACACACATCACCCTTTCCTAAAAAGTGGGTTGCCTTTAACTGTGGACTGTCTGGCAAAAAATGGACACAGTAATCGGTGGCCAGACTTCGGCAACATCCTCGTTTATGACTTCATGATTAAGACATAGGAATATGCTATTCATAATTCAATATTTGTACTGTCATTTATCTTCTATCTTGCGCATGAAATCTTGCCTATGATGGCGCAACTTACTGGTTTTCAGGCATCAAACGAACATTACCCATGAAGATTTCAACGCGTGAATTTATGACAACCGAATGGCGGTTTCTGCTGTTTGGATTATTGATGGCGCTTTTCTCGTCACTTGGACAGACTTTCTTTATTTCACTTTTTTCCAGCGAAATACGCGGCGCACTTTCGCTCAGCCATGGCGATTTTGGTACTTATTATGCGGTGGCCACGACTGCCAGCGCAATCACTTTGCTCTGGCTTGGCAAGCTAGCCGACGTGATGCGGGTGGAAAAGCTGGCATTGGTGGTTTTATTGTCACTATCCGGCGCGGCGTTATTCTTTAGCCAGATACAATCAGTCACTATGTTGGTGATCGGGTTGTTCATGCTTCGCCTGTTTGGTCAGGGCATGACGACGCACACCTATGCCACAGCGATTGCACGACGTTACATCAGCGCAAGAGGCCGGGCATTGTCAATTGCACAGCTTGGTCACACGCTTGGCGAATCCATCGCCCCAGTCAGCGTTGTAACGATGATGCTAATTATCGACTGGCGTACAATTTGGATGATTTTACCTTTTGGTGCGCTGTTTCTGCTGGCACCGTTTTTACGCTATCTGACCCAACGCACACGCTTGCAGGATGGCGGTGGTCTAGAGGGCCTAAACACCCAAAATGCAGATACCGCCAACACCAACAATGAAAATCATGCGCATGATAATCATGTTTTTGGCAATGATGCTGGCTTTGATGGTCAGCATTGGCGTCGCCACGATGTCATTCGCGACCGAACATTCTGGTTCGGGTTAATGTGGCTAACCGCCGTGCCTTCTTATGTTTTGACAGGCGTAATGTTTCATCAAATTTATCTGGCTGATCTGAAAAATGTATCACTAGCCAGTTGGACAGCCAATTATGTACTTTATGCAGTGTTTGCCGTGATTGGTTCACTTGCCGCTGGCCAGCTTGTTGACCGCTTTACCGCACGGCGCGTAGCTCCCTATACGATGCTCCCAACAACACTTGCCTGTATTTGCTTATATTTTGCTGACAGTGTCATGGGCATTTCATTATTTTTCATGCTATTCGGCCTTGCAGGTGGCACCCCAAATGCCGCGACCACAGCGATCATCGCCGAAGCCTATGGCACCCGATACCTTGGTGAAATTAAGGCGATTTTTTTACCTATCAGCGTTTTTGGTTCGGCACTGTCACCAATGATATTGGGGCTGATGATTGACCTTGGCGGCGGGTTGGCACTGATACTGGGATCTTGCGCGATGATTGCCATTTTTGCACAGGCTTCATCAATGATCGTTCTTGGACATTTTCGTAAGGGCTGATAAATGTGAAATTAATCAGACAGTCGCAACAAACAGGATTTGTAATGCTTGTATATAAAATACATGCCGCAGGCATGCTGACATGGGACAGAATTCTTTTGGCAAGCGTGGTGATGTTCACGCTAACCATAGGTGCCATGCATTCCGTCAGCGCATCTGATCAGATGGACAAATGGCAAGGGGTCTGGTTTTCTTGTGAATTTGCCCAGCGTCAGCGCGCACCTGATGATGGATGTTTGATGTTTGACGATGAAGGCTTCACCTTCACCGATGGCAGGTTAAATTATGTTCGTATCACCGAATCTGATGAAACCGCATGTAGAGGTGAAAAAGTTGGGCAATGTTTCCGACGTGATCGCGCGGCGATTGCCATAACCTCTCAAGATCGTGGCAAACTTGATATGGGCACAACCAACTTTACTGTCCGGTTTTTAGGCTGCAAACAGCTTTTCCATTTCAATGATACAACTGACTATCGTGAAATATGGCCTGATGAAGATCGTTGCTTCTGGGCTGGCAAGCGACACTTTTATATTGCACCTTACGCTGGCAACGTTGAATTTATTGATCAATAAACGTGCTAGCACGATTGCGGACATGATTATGAATAACTCAGAAATAAATAGCGTTTTTGCACATATGCCCGACTTTGGCTTCATTGCCATTGGCGGAAGCGAGGCAATTGACTTTCTGCAATCGATCATCACTGCCAATGTTGAAACGCTGGCTGATGGGGCGATGCGTCAGGGCGCACTTTTAACCCCACAAGGGCGTATATTGACCGATTTTATGATCTATCGGATTGCAGCAAATGAATTTATTCTTCAATGCGAAGCAGATCGCTCCGATGATCTCTATACACGCTTGCGTCGATACCGTCTGCGGCGGCCTGTTACAATTGAAAAGCGAAATGATCTTGTTTGCCATATCTGGTGGCATCTGGACATGGTTCCTGCATCCATGCCGAACCTGTTTGCCGATCCACGCGACAGCGCGCTTGGTTATCGCTATCTGGGCGCTGATGCCAATACATTATTAGGCACACATGGCGCAAAACCTGGTAATATTGATGACTGGCATGCAATTCGTATTGCCAAAGCCATACCACAAGGTGCGCTTGATCTTACCCCAGAGCGTGCATTAATGCTTGAGGCTGGGCTAGATCATCTTAACGCGGTTGATTTTGAAAAAGGCTGTTATATCGGCCAGGAGGTAACAGCAAGAACGCATTATCGCGGTTTAGTCAAACGGCGGCTTGCGCCTTTTGTGATTGACGCTATACCTCAGCCGTCAGCAGATATTGTGCTTGATGAATCACTTATTGGCACCTGCAAATCCGTTGCGCCAACTTCGGGAGATGGCGCCATAGCCCTAGCACTTGTGAAACTAAGTGATCTTCATGCCATTCGCAAATCTGTTAATAATCTCTCACTTACCATTGATGGCCACGCTGCACAGCTAGCATTGCCTGACTGGATGCTACCTTTGCCTGCGCTTGCCAAAACAGACAGCTAAAGCCTGTATCAAGAGCTGTCTATTGTGCTGTCCAGCCACCATCCATTATCAGCGATGTACCCGTTATGCTGGCTGATGCCGAACCACATAGAAATTGCACAGCAGCGCCGACATCATCAGCTTCGGTGAAAGTTCCGCTTGGCATTTTATCAGCAACAAGCAAGCTGGCTTCTTCATCAAGAGATTTGCCCGATGCTTTTGCACGCGCCACAATCTGTTGTTCAACCAGCGGGGTTCTTACCCATCCAGGGCAGATCGCATTAACCGTAATGCCACCACGCGCATGTTCTAGTGCCATTGTCTTGGTCAAACCAATCACCCCATGCTTTGCCGCGACATAAGCAGCTTTATCTGGTGAGGCGACAAGACCATGCACTGATGAAATATTGATAATCCGCCCCCAATCCGCAGCCGTCATATGCACGGCTGCCGCCGCTGAGGCATGAAACACCGCCGACAGATTGATCGCCAGCACATCATCCCATTTATCAATGGGAAACTCTGCTACTGGTGCGACATGCTGAATACCTGCATTGTTAATTAATATACCGATACCGCCAAAGCGCTTGGCAGCCTTATCGATCATTGCACGAACCGCCTTTGGGTCGCGCATATCCGCCGGATCATGTGTTGCCATATGTGCGCCAGCAACCATAAGGCTATTACATATATCGGCAATTTCATCATCCGTTCCCAGACCACCAATGCTGATGTTCATACCCTCGCTCGCCAAGGCACGCGCTATCGCCAGTCCGATACCTGACGTTGCCCCTGTTACCAGTGCGTGCTTAACATCCATTATTTATTACCTTTGCTAAACAAGGCATCAGCAGCGGCGCTGACCGCACCCTTGTCGGCTATCAAGGTTTTAGCATGGATAATTTCTGCTTCCATGCGCTCAATATAGTTCTGTAAATCTTCAATATTCCAGCTTTGCATATCAGCCGGCAGGCCAGCCGGTTTCAGCTTTTCCAGTTCATCATCCATGACACAATCCATTCATCTTGCCTAATGGCCAAATACGTCTTTATGCATAATGTGCATTTTTACCAGCCGCGTCAAAGGCAGGCTTTGCATTGTGTTTTAAACCAGCTTATACTATAGCCACGTTTCCAGTTATTTATGTAACAACGGCGCGGCGGGCTGCACGGATTTATTGCAGTATACCGACGCAGCAAAGGTAGGATATGATGACTCAGCTTCTTATGCCAAAGGCAACTGCCGTGTGGCTTATCGATAATACCAGCCTGTCATTTGAACAGATCGGTGATTTTTGCAACCTTCATGTTCTTGAGGTGCAATCAATTGCTGACGGAGAAGCCGGTATTGGCATTCAAGGATATGATCCAGTTCAAAATGCTCAGATAACACAGCAAGAGCTTGATCGTTGTCAGGCCGACAGCACTGGCCGCCTCGTTCTGGCAACATCGAATCTGCCAACACCAAACCGCCGTACCAAAGGGCCACGCTATGTGCCAGTGGCGCGCCGTGGCGATAAGCCAGATGGGATTGCATGGCTATGCAAGCATCACCCTGAACTAAAAGACACCCAGATTATCAAACTGATTGGTACGACAAAGGAAACTATTGGTAAAATTCGCGAAAAGTCGCATTGGAATATCGCCAATATCACAGCCAAACATCCAGCCATGCTAGGGCTATGCGCGCAAGCCGATCTTGATGCCGCGATTGAAAAAGCTGGCGGTTCACCCCATTCAGAAGAACAGCTTTCAAATATGACCGAACTGCCATAAATCAGGTAATCACAACCTATCAAAGGAAACACTAATTTAAGGGGATGTTTTCGAAGCGATGGAAAAAGCACAGCAAAAGGCGGCTTTGGCTAATAAGCTTTATCAGCTTGAAAGCGAACATCGTGACCTTGACGAAGTGATTGGAAGGTTGGGCGATGACAAGCCCTTTGATCAGCTGAAATTACAACGGCTGAAAAAGCGCAAGCTTATTTTAAAAGATGAAATCACTAAACTTAAAGCCGGTATTCTTCCTGATATTATCGCCTAATTCTAAAATTAGCCCAATCTACCTGATTCAGTAGCGAAGTGAGTATGACATGGCCAGCCCCTCCCCATCTTCGACATCCTCTTCGGTTGCAAAGGTAGCGATTTGCATGGGAAGCCAGTCTGACTGGAAAACCATGCAGGAAACAGCAACGTTACTTGAGGCACTTGGCGTCACGCATGAAACCAAAATCATTTCGGCGCATCGCACACCTGCTCGCCTTGCTGAATTTGCTGAAACCGCCCATGAAAACGGCTTTGCCGTTATCATAGCTGGCGCAGGCGGTGCCGCACATCTACCAGGCATGATAGCCGCACATACACATCTGCCGGTATTGGGGGTGCCCGTTGAGTCAGCCGCGTTAAAGGGGATGGATTCGCTATTGTCAATCGTCCAGATGCCCGCCGGCGTGCCAGTAGGAACCTTGGCGATTGGTGTACCAGGCGCTAAGAATGCCGCCTTGATGGCAACGCAGATTTTAGCCCTTCAGGACGACGCCTTATCGCAACGCCTGATCGCCTGGCGCGATGCCCAAACAGCCAATGTTGCGGATATACCAGAATGATCATCGGCATATTGGGAAGCGGGCAACTAGGGCGGATGTTGATAATCGCCGCCGCCCAACTGGGTATAAAGGCACATATTTTTGCCCCAGATGCCACAAATAGCCCTGCTGGTGACATCGCTTTTGCTACAACCGAGGCAGCCTATGATGACCATGATGCACTTGTAGCATTTGCCAATTCAGTCGATGTGATCACCAGTGAATTTGAAAATGTTCCAGCCACAACACTTGATATTCTGGCAAAACACAAAACAGTCAGCCCCGGTATTGCCGCCTTGCACACTGCCCAGCATCGAATTCGTGAAAAATTACTAGCACGCGACCTTGGGATTGATACGCCTGCTTTCTGGCATGTTACAAATGCCGCCTCGTTGCATACAGCCATGACTAAGTTGAATAAAGACGGCATTTTAAAAACCTGTACACTTGGCTATGACGGCAAGGGACAGGTCAAAATCTCACCGACAAGTGATTTTGACGCTGTTTTTGCATCTCTGGAATCGGATGATGTAATTCTCGAAGAAATGATACCTTTTACCGCTGAAGTCAGCTTTTTAATCGCCCGCGCACGTGATGGAAGCTCACGCGTATTTCCAGCCAGCCTAAATCAGCATAAGGATGGTATCCTTGATCAGTCTGTTGCGCCAGCCGCGCTTGATGACAAGCTAATAACAGCCGGTACTCAGGCGGTAACAAAATTGGCCGATGCGCTGGACTTGTTCGGTGTCATGGCTCTTGAATGTTTTATCACTGATGATAACAGGTTGCTTTTCAACGAAATTGCGCCGCGCCCGCATAACTCTTTTCACTGGACAATCGAAGGCTCCGCGACCAGCCAATTTACGCAACTTGCCCGCGTTCTGGCTGGAATGCCATTTGGCTCTGTCAGCACTTACGGATGTTGGCAGATGGATAATCTGCTTGGCGAACATATGGAAAATGTCCCCGCATTACTGGCAAATGATCAAGTTCATGTACATTTGTATGGCAAAAGCGGTGCCAAAAAAGGCCGCAAGATGGGACACACTAACCGTCAAATCGGTTGATTGTTGAGACTGGCTAGCGTTTCTTTAACGTCGCGGCAAGGTCGAATGGTGTTGCCTGATACAGATCATTTATCCAATTGCTGATAAGCAAAAAGGCAAAAGGCCGCCAGAAGTTGACTGGTGTTTTGGTAACATCATCATTAGGAAAATAATGTTCAGGAAGAGCGGTTTCTTTACCTTCAGCAGTATCACGGTGAAATTCATCACCCAACGTAGCAGCATCATATTCCAGATGGTTCAGAACAAACAGGTCACCTGTTGCCGCATCACGTACCATACCAACGCCGCACTCATCTCCTTCGGCGAGTATCTGCAATCCTGCTTTTTCCAAGTCTTCGGGATGGTTCATAGTATATCGTGAAATCGGCATCGGGAAGTTATCAGTAAACCCATTCATCAGACGACCCGATAAGTCATTGAGCCGATGTTCAAAAATACCAAACAGTTTTTTATCCATTTCATATTTTGGCACATCATGAAAATGATGCAACAAAGCCTGGGCACCCCAGCAAATACCAAGCCGCCGAAAACAATGTGAACGTGACCATTCCATTATTTCGGTCAATTCCTGCCAATAGGTCACATCAGTAAAGGGTAAGGTTTCAACTGGCGCACCAGTAACAATTAATGCATCAAAATAATCATCACGAACATCATCTAATTGACGGTAAAAACGTCGCATATAACCTGGCTCAGTATTGCGCGGCGTATAGCTGGCAGTGGTCATTAGAATCATTTCGACTTGCAACGGTGTATTGCCGAACAGTCGTGCAAACTGAATTTCGGTGTCTTTTTTCTTTGGCATCAAATTTAGCAATAAAAGACGCAACGGGCGAATATCCTGCTGCATCGCCAGTTCTTGCGGGATAATATCTACCGCTTCAGCGTTGAGCGTTTCTATAGCCGGCAAATTATCTGGCACTTTAATTGGCATTTTTTCTCCTAAGCGCTTGCAGTCACTCATGCCTTAAACATTTATAATTCAGGTGGCCGTTTTGGCCAGACTAACAAGTTATCAAGTTTAACAAACTATAAGACCAATATAATGAAAAGCTCTAAAAAGGTAGGACGTCAGTCTAGCGTGAACGTGCCATTGTTGAAAACAGCCCCATCGCCATACGTTTGCCAGTTGTCATTACAGCCTTAACTGGCGCTGTCATCTTTGGAATCTGGCCAATGTCACGTAACCGACGATCAAGAAAAGCCTCAGTCGCAGTCATCGAACCTGAATTATCCGCCAGCCATGCCAGCAATGTCGCGCTGTAGACGCCTGCCAATGACGCGCGTTTAGTATAGAATGAAAAATCAGTGTCACGCTGACCTGCGGCGCGCCACATGGCATCAACCGTACGATATAATGCTTTCGCCGAAGCTGGCGTATTAGAAGGAACCGCCAGCACCGCAAGTCCGCGCCGGATTGCCTCTTTATGCAGATTAGCGTGTTCCAAGCGCAATAGAATAAGCGTCCGTATCATTAAATGAATTTTTTCAGGACGATCTGCCATTGTCGCAAACTTATCAGTCATGGCCGCATCGGCCAGCGCAGAATGCATCAAAATGGCATCAACGGCTCCATTGGGAAATAGTTCATCAACAACAGCCGAGTCCATCCCTATATCCGACGCACCCGCCACCAAAACATCACGCCCCCACCCATCAAAAGGAACATGCAACAAGGCTGCTTCAAGAATTGCTGCCGCATCTTTAGACGGCGACTCACCTACAGAATCGGGACTCATTTTCCTATCTTCCCTATTTTTTGTTATCACTATATCCGTTACTTGACGGAAAATATCTCTTTCAGCCTTATATATAGGTGTTTTTGCGAATGTTTCCAGCATCTTTGGCTGGATATAAAGCACAACCATGCAAAGGCTTTACAAGCTAAACATCGCTATGATAGAAGTTCTTTCCGCTCAAAACGGAAACCAGATATCTTTGAAAGGATGTGAAAGACGTGTACGTCACCGTTAGAGACAATAATGTGGATCAAGCCCTGCGTGTTCTGAAAAAGAAAATGCAGCGCGAAGGTGTATTCCGCGAAATGAAAAATCGCCGGTCATACGAAAAGCCATCAGAGCGCCGTGCGCGCGAAGCCGCTGAGTCGACCCGCCGTGTGCGCAAACTCATGCGTAAGCGCCTAGAGCGTGAAGGCTATTAGAACCCTTCACCATCTGCTATGAGCCTATAACCAAACAGGCCATAGCCTTAAATAGATCCCATTAATACCGAAAGCCGCCTATTAGGCGGCTTTTGTTATGGGTATTGTTTATGGAGAATAATTAGTCCAGCGACTGCACAACTTCTTCACACATCTTTTTGGCGTCACCAAACAACATCATCGTATTGTCACGGAAAAAAACATCATTCTGCACGCCCGCATAGCCCGATGCCATTGACCGCTTGATAAACAAAACTGTCTTGGCAAGTTCGACATCCAGAATAGGCATGCCATAAATGGGTGATGATGGATCCGTTTTTGCCGCCGGATTGGTCACATCATTGGCACCAATCACAAAGGCAACATCGGTCTGTGCAAAATCACGGTTGATTTCTTCCAGTTCCAGCACATCTTCATAAGGCACATTGGCCTCAGCCAACAACACATTCATATGCCCCGGCATACGCCCTGCAACCGGATGGATCGCATAACGCACTGTCACACCGCGCGCTTTCAACATATCGCCCATTTCACGCAAAGCATGCTGAGCCTGAGCCACCGCCATGCCATAGCCAGGCACAATAACCACTGAATCCGCATTTTCCATTATAAAGGCAGCATCCTCAGCCGAGCCCTGTTTGACCGTCTTGTCACCGTCACTGCTACTTGCTGCGGCCACGGCATCATCGCCACCAAAGCCGCCCAGAATAACATTGAAAAATGACCGGTTCATGCCTTTACACATGATATAGGATAAAATCGCCCCAGACGCGCCGACAAGCGCACCAGTGATAATCAATAATGGGTTGCCAAGGGTAAAACCGATGCCGCACGCCGCCCATCCCGAATAGGAATTAAGCATCGACACCACAACCGGCATATCAGCCCCACCAATAGGGATAATAATCAATATCCCAAGCACCAAAGCGGCGGCAAAAATAGCCCAAAACAGTGCGTCATCATTGGTCATCACCAGCATGGCAATAGCGGCGAGCAAACCAAGGCCAATCACAAGATTCAGCATATGTTGGCCGGTAAAGGTAACAGGCTTGCCACTTACAATTCCTTGCAACTTACCAAAGGCAATGATCGAACCGGTAAAGGTGATCGCCCCGATTGCAAGCCCAAGTCCCATTTCGATCAAAGACCCCATACTGATCGCACCACGTGCACCTATCCCATAGGCTTCGGGATTAAAATAGGCAGCCGTGGCCACAAAACAAGCCGCCAGACCAACCAATGAATGAAACGCGGCTACAAGTTGGGGCAAGGCTGTCATCTGAATGCGCAAGGCCAAAACGGTGCCAATTCCGCCGCCAATTGCAATTGCCAGCACAATCAGACCATAGCTTTCAACCTGAGGCAGTGCCAATGTCGTGGTAACAGCAATGAGCATACCTGCCATACCAAAACGGTTACCGCGTCGGGCAGTTTCCGGTGATGATAAACCACGTAACGCCAAAATGAATAGAACGCCACTGACAAGATACAATAGTGAAGACATCGTCGCACTCATTTGCCAGCACCCTTTTTCTTGCCTTTGAACATCGCCAGCATCCGCTCAGTCACTATAAAACCACCAAAGATATTAACCGAGGCCAGAATGACTGCCAAAAAACCCATAATCTGTGCAAAATTGGATTCAGCCGGTCCGGCGGCAATCAATGCCCCAACCACAATCACCGAAGAAATCGCGTTGGTCACACCCATCAGCGGCGAATGCAAAGCTGGAGTAACCGACCAGACAACATAATATCCAATAAAACAGGCAAGTACTAAAACTGTTATCCCAAACAAAAGTGGGTCAATACCTGTATGCACAGCCATATCAACGGCTTTTTGACTTGTATCGGTTAGTGACATCAATAGGCTCCTCTCAACTCGTTGGGGCTAGCTAGTGACCGACGGATGCACAAGCTGTCCAGCTTCCGCCACCAATGATCCGGCAATAATCTCGTCGTCTTTATTAATCATCAGTTCGCCCTCTTCCTTGTCCCATAGCAAACCGACAAAATTCATCAGATTACGGGCATAGAGGCTGGACGCGTCTTTAGGTAAGCGCCCTGGCATGTTGCAATGACCAACAATGGTGACATCGTTGACTTTGACAATCTCATCCGGCTTGGATAGGGCACAATTACCACCTTGCTCAACCGCCATATCGACAATGACTGAACCCGACTTCATTGAGGCAACCATATCTGCAGATATTAATTCGGGTGCGGGGCGCCCGGGAATCAGCGCAGTGGTAATAACAATATCCATGGCGCGGATCGTATCTGCAATCAATGCACTCTGTTTGACTTGATACTCGGCGCTCATCGCTTTGGCGTAACCACCATCGGTTTCAGCCTGTTTGAATTCTTCATCCTCAACCGCCACGAATTTACCACCCAACGACTCAACCTGCTCTTTTGCAGCTGGCCGTACATCGGTGGCGCTGACAATGGCACCAAGCCGTTTGGCCGTAGCAATTGCCTGAAGTCCAGCAACACCAGCCCCCATGACCAACACTCTAGTGGGCGGAATTGTGCCAGCAGCGGTCATCATCATCGGAAACGCACGGCCAAATTCATAGGCCCCTTCGATTACCGCACGATATCCTGCCAGATTCGATTGGCTAGACAAAACATCCATCGATTGCGCGCGCGAAATTCGTGGCACTAACTCAAGTCCGAAAACGGTTGCCCCCGTTTTCGCAATAGCTTCGTTTCGCTTGGCATCCACATAGCCTTCAAATAGGCTCAATATGATTGTGTTCTTCGCGATCAGAGCGGTTTCATCAATGTGCGGCGGACGAACTTTGAACACAAGATCGGCCTTTGCATAACCATCTTTCGCCGTTTTTATGATCTTGGCACCTGCCTCTACAAACGCAGCATCATCATATGATGAAAAGGTACCAGCCCCAGTTTGAACGGTTACGTCCAACCCTTGGGCAACTAGTTTTGATATGGTTTCGGGTACTACCGCACAGCGTGTTTCGCCAGGTGTTACTTCAGCAGGAACAAAAAGAATAGGCATATAAAATCCTTGTTATTGTCTAGTGTTCATTACTCCCTTTATAAGCACTTAGACGTTATAGCCAGAACTTTATATCTAATAACTTTAAAAAATAATAGGCCTTTTATAAAAGACCTTCTGGAATATCGGCAAACTTGGCTGCTTCGGCTTGTCGTTTGGCCAGCTTATTGACATCAAAATCATCAATCAAATCATGGAACAGATTGTGCCAATTAACCTCGGCACCCAGATGCATGAATACTGATCCAAGCCCTACTGCGGCCCGATCCATCAGCACAAATTCACGCGGAGGCTTAATGCCTCCTATACGTTTGAGTTCCTGATGAACCTTACCAGCCAGCTCACGACCAGCCTTGCCATTACGCATTTCCTGAATGGGGCGCACTTTATCTTCGAGAAGCGGCGCATAGATAAATTCAGCCCACATATTCAAAACCGAGATCGCTTCATTATCAAGACCCGTAAAGCCCCAGCGTTCATAGGCATCAACCGCCTGATCACGGTTCTGGTCACGCAACGCTTTATACAATTCAATAACGCCAGCAACAAATTGTGGGCGGAATAGGCGTATCGAGCCAAAATCCATCAAATTGATCGTGTTATCATCACGTAGTGAATAATTACCCAAATGTGGGTCACCATGAATCACACCATAGTAATAAAATGGTACATACCAGACCCGGAACATGTTCTTGGCAATTTCATTGCGCGTTTCTTGGCTTGGGGCTGTCTCAAGAAAGGGCATAACACGGGTGCCCTCGAGCCAACTCATTGTCAATAAACGGCCGGATGATAATTCAGGAACATATTCAGGCAAGGTGACAACGGCTTCATCGCGCAACATATAGCTATAAAGCCGTAGGTTGGCAGCTTCACGTCTATAATCGAGCTCTTCTTTCAGACGGTCGGATAATTCGTCATAAATATCGCGGGTCGAGATTGCTGAGTCATAACGTTCATAGAGTTGAAAGAGAAGTTTAAGTTGGCGCAAATCAGCCTCAATCGCTGATTGCATATCAGGATATTGTAATTTGACTGCCAGTTTGTCACCATCCAACGACGTCGCCTGATGTACCTGACCTAGCGATGCCGCTGAAACAGCATCCCTTGAAAAACTGGTGAATTTTTCCTGCCAGTCCGCGCCAAGTTCCGACGCCATTCGCCGACGTGTAAACAGCCAACCCATGGCCGGGGCATCAGCCTGAAGGCTTGCTAGCTCATCCGCATATTCAGGCGGCAAGGCATCGGGGATAGTTGATAGAATTTGCGCCACTTTCATGATCGGACCTTTCAGCCCACCAAGTGCTTTGCGCAAATCAGCAGCATGTTTGCCACGATCAATATCAAATCCTAAATATCGTTCGCCAGCCACGCGTGCAGCTAAACCGCCCATTGTCGATGTGACCTGGGCATAACGGCGAAGCCGCCCGCCAAACTGTCTTTCGCGGTCAGGTGAACTATTATCTTCAGATGTCATTATGCCAGACTTTCTAACTCATCAATCATATTACTAATCATATCAAGGCCGGTTGACCAAAAGGCCGGATCACCTGCATCAAGACCAAACTTGGCTAGCGCCACATCATAGCGTTCAGTACCGCCTGCGCTAAGCAGGGCTTTATATTTGGTTACAAAACTAGCTTCATCGTCATTGGCAAGCGCAGTCTGATAATTCTGCCACAGAGCATTCACCAGACAATCACCAAAGGCATAGGCGTAAACATAGAATGGTGTATGCACAAAATGTGGCACATAACTCCAGACAGGGCGATAGTCATCACCCATCTTGACTCCCTGTCCCAAAGCGGCACGCTGGGTTTCCATCCAGATATCTGAAATCTCTTCGGGCATCAATTCGGATGAACGACGCGCATCATGCAAGGCTGATTCAAAATTATGAAAGGCGATCTGTCGTACCACTGTATTAAGCATGTCTTCGACCTTGCCAGCCAGCAACACGCGTCGTGCCGATGGATTTTCCGTTGAATCCAGTAACCGACGAAACGCCAGCATTTCGGCAAAAACCGACGCCGTTTCTGCAAGCGTAAGGGGCGTATCCGACATCAGATAACCTTTATCAGCCGCAAGGCATTGGTGAACACCGTGCCCCATTTCATGCGCCAAAGTCATCACATCACGCGCTTTACCTGAAAAATTCATCAGAATATAGGGATGTGCTGACGGCACTACCGGATGTGAAAACGCACCAGACGATTTTCCAGAACGCGGCGACGCATCAATCCAGTTATTGTCAAAAAATGGCTTCGCAACCGTTGCCATGTCCTGATCAAAACCACCAAAAGCACCAAGCACAATATCACGGGCTTCCTGCCATGAAAAATCGCGATCATCATCTGTTTGAAGCGGTGCATTACGATCCCACCAGTCAAGCTGGCTTTGCCCCATCCAGCTTGCTTTCAGACTGTAGTAGCGATGCGACAAATCGGCATTACGTTCATTAACAGCATGAACCAGCGCATCGACAACATTGTCATCGACATCATTGGCAAGGTTGCGTGACGCCACTGGTCGGCCAAACCCACGCCAGCGATCTTCAATTTCCTTATCCTTGGCAATCGTATTTATAATCAGAGATAAAAGACGTTCATTTGCTTTGAGTGTATTAGATAGTGACAGGCCAGCTTCCTTGCGATGTGCAGCGTTGGCACTAGACAGCATATCAAGAATTTCGGCTTCGGTGACTTCATCGCCCTGAAACGTAAAACGCATCGCCGTTGCTGTTTCATCAAACAGGCGCACCCATGCCCCACGACCTGTTGGCCCCTGTTCAGCCAGCATCTTTTCCATATCAGCTGAAAGTTGATATGGCGCCATCGCACGAACCCGGCGAATCCATGGTGCCCAATGCGCAAGATTGGGCGTTTCCATTGCCCAATTCATATGCGCATCATCAAACGTTGCAATCTCAAGCTCGACAAACAGCAATTGTGCGCCAATTTCCGCACCCGCTTCGCGCATCGACTGATGATGTTTAGCAATATTGGCATCAGCTGTATTGGCGGCAAATAGCAATTGTGCATGACTTTGCACCCGACCTAGCCGTTCGATAATCATTTCATAACGGCTGATAACCTCAGCCAGTTCAGCGCCCGTGGCCTTGTCAAGTTTGCCTTCCCATTGTTTTTGCAACAAGACACTGTCTTTGCGGCATGAACTGATATCTGACCCAATGCGTTTGTCATCAATATCGGTATATAGATCACTTAGATCCCAAACGGGGCTATTGTCTAACATCGTATATCTCTCCCGAATTGGTCTCTAAAAACCGCGAAGTTATGTCCTGAGACAGATTATCCTGCCTTCGTTCAAGATTGGATATGGGCATAAGCCGCCAACAACACAAGTCACGCCATGACATGCTATTTATTAATCTTGTATTATTTTAGATGCAGTTCATCTTTGGCACAGTATTTTTTGATTCAAAAGATCAACAATGTCTTGGTAATGTTTTTAATTATAGACAGAACCATATGTCTGATTAACAAGCTTGCCAAACCAGAATATCTACGATAACTTAATGATGCTTAACACATGGTAGGGGAGAGTCCAGCCGCCTGTTAATCTGTATAATCCGCAGAACAGTCGAAGTTGGCACCGAAGGAGCAACACCCCACTAAACTCTCAGGTACCAGTACTTTATCATGTAAGCACTCTGGAAAGTGGCACGGCAGTGCTCACCGACGGGGACAACCATAATGACGCGAAGCATTTGCGTCACATGGCTAATCTCTCAGGTTACAGCGACAGAGGGGGTTCATTATCGAGTGATCGATATATGAATCTTTTTGTAGCTGAAACTGGGAATGCCAAAAGTGGATAATCGTAAAACTACATTATTTGATTTTCATGTTGCCGCAGGTGCCCGTATGGTGCCGTTTGCTGGCTGGGATATGCCTGTGCAATATCCATCAGGAATCAAAGCCGAACACATAGCTACACGGACGACATGCGGCTTATTTGATGTTTCGCATATGGCGCAGATCTCCTTTGAGGCATCTGAAGATGGGTCTGCTGTTGAAACCATGCTCGCAAAACTTACACCCACTGATCTTGGCCTGATTGGCGAAGGTCGAGTGCGGTATTCGATGTTCCTTGATGACAATGGTGGTGTTTTGGACGATTTGATGATCGCCAGACTTGATGGTCGTTTGCAACTGGTCGCCAATGCTGGCCGTGCCGATCACGACATCGCCCACCTTAAAGCGCATCTTGGCGAAAACATAAGCATGACTGTCCATGACGAACTATCGTTAATTGCCCTGCAAGGGCCAAAGGCAGCTTCCGTGCTTCAGGATCTAGGCATCGCGCTTGATGTCGATATGGCTGACTTTAATTTTATGGATATCCGTCATGCCACTTTAATGGGCACCAAAGTTACTTTAACCCGTTCTGGCTATACGGGTGAGGACGGATTTGAAATTTCCATCCCGAATGAGGCTATCATTGACATCACTACAGCACTAGCCGCGCATAACGATGTGCATCTGGCTGGACTTGGTGCGCGAGATACACTTCGCATGGAAGCTGGTTTGCCTTTATGGGGTCATGAACTCAGCGAAACTATTAATCCGGTCGAAGCGGGGCTTGGCTTTGCTGTGTCAAAACGGCGGCGCGAAGCTGGTGATTTCCCCGGTGCCAAACATATTCTGGCTGATCTGAACAATGGCGCAGGACGCAGACTGGTCGGGTTATTGCCTGAAGGTAAAAGGCCAGTACGTGATGGCACTATTTTGAAACATGGGGATGCAGAAGATGAAATCGAGATTGGATTCGTATCTTCTGGTGGCTTTGCCCCAAGCCTTGACGCCCCTGCCGCGATCGGATTTGTCAGTACTGAATTTGCACATTCGGGCACCCGCCTGATGGCCGATACGCGCGGCAAACCTACCCCCATTATCGTGGCCGATCTGCCACTTGTGCCGCATCGATTTTACCGCGGCTAATTTATAACCAGTAAAGGAGTCCCCCATGATTAAATATAGCGAAGACCATGAATGGATTGACCTGAATGGCGATACCGGCACTGTCGGCATCTCGCCACACGCAATCGAGCAACTAGGTGATATTGTGTTTATTGAGCTCCCCGATGTTGGCATAAATGTCGATAAGGGCGATGCTGTTGCGGTTTTTGAATCGGTAAAAGCCGCCTCCGATATCTACAGCCCTGCATCAGGTGAAATCATCGAGGTCAATACGGCCCTGCTTGACGATCTTTCAGCAATCACTCCCGAATCCGCGATGGATTGCTGGCTGTTCAAAGTCAAAGTCAACGATGCCAGCGATCTGGACGAGATGATGGACGACGACGCTTACCAAGCAATGATTGCATAATTTTATCCAAGAGGAGTCTGACATGTCCCCCATAAATGTCACCAACATGCCACATGGCACCCCACAAGCTGCATTTCAAACACGCCATATAGGCCTGAATGATGCTGATTCGAAAATAATGTTGCAGACGCTAAATGTTGCAAATATTGATGCGTTTTTGAACGAGGTGATACCTGCCAGCCTATTGCGCAAAGATAATATGAAAATTGATCCGGCACTATCCGAAGCTGAGGCACTTAACAAACTATATGCACTGGCCAAACAGAACCAGATCAAGACGTCGTTAATTGGCATGGGATATTATGACTGTCATACACCGCCAGTGATACAGCGAAATGTGCTGGAAAATCCAGCATGGTACACTGCTTATACACCTTACCAACCAGAAATTTCGCAAGGCCGACTTGAAGCTATTCTGAACTTTCAGACAATGGTCACAGAGTTAACAGGCATGGACATTGCCAATGGCTCTTTGCTTGACGAAGCCACCGCCATTGCCGAGGGCATGGCACTTGCTTATCGTTCCAATCGTGGCAAAGCGAACATGTTCCTGGTTGACTCCGATACACATCCACAAACATTGGCTGTCCTGAAAACCCGGGCTGAACCGATTGGTATCAAGCTTGAAACATTTGACCTTGCCGATATTGATGGTGGCTTTGATGTTCCAGAAACTTGTTTTGGCGCCTTGTTCAGCTATCCATCGAGCACCGGTAAAATTGCCGATCTCACATCACCGATAGCGGCACTTCACGCGGCTGGTGCATTAGCTGTTGTAGCTACCGACTTGCTGGCACTGACGATGCTCAAAACACCCAGCAAAATGGGCGCGGATATTGTCGCTGGCAGTGCCCAGCGTTTTGGTGTTCCCTTTGGCTATGGGGGGCCACATGCAGCCTTCTTTGCCGTGACAACAAAATTGCAACGATCAATCCCGGGGCGTCTTGTTGGCGTATCTCAGGATGCAAATGGTCGTCCAGCCTATCGACTAGCCCTGCAAACACGCGAACAGCATATACGGCGTGAGAAGGCGACATCTAACATATGTACCGCACAGGTTCTGCTAGCGGTTATGGCTGGTTTTTATGGTTTATGGCATGGCCCCGAAGGATTGATCCGGATTGCCAGAAACACACATAGTCTTGCCTGTTGCTTTGCCAGTGCCATGCAAAAATCAGGTCGCATTATCCGACATGAGACGTTTTTCGATACGGTTACCATCGAAGCGGCTGATGACGCCGACGCTCTGGTCACAGCGGCTCTGGATGCTGGCTTTAATATTCGCAAGCTGGATGGCGCGATCGCGGTCAGCTTTGACGAAACCAGCAATGATGATGCGCTTGCCGATATTCTGGTTGCGCTTGGCGCTAGGGTTGATGCAGATCAGCCAGCCACCACCATCCCCGATAATCTGCGCCGAAATGATAGCTTTATGCAGCATCCGGTGTTCCATGCCTATCGCACCGAAACCGAGATGCTACGCTATATGCGCCGCCTTGCCGATCGTGATCTGGCGCTTGACCGCTGTATGATTCCGCTTGGGTCATGCACAATGAAACTGAACGCAACGGCAGAAATGATGCCGGTCACATGGCCTGAATTTGCCAAGATACATCCTTATGTTCCTGCGGATCAGGCCACCGGATACAAGCAGATGATCGACGAGTTGGAGCAGATGCTGGCTGCATGTACGGGCTATGCCGCCGTATCGCTTCAGCCCAACGCCGGTTCACAAGGTGAATTTGCCGGTCTGCTGGCAATCAAGCGTTATCATGAATCGCGTAATGAAGGTCATCGTAATATCTGCCTGATCCCGTCTTCTGCACATGGCACGAATCCGGCCTCGGCCGCAATGGCTGGCATGAAAGTGACCGTGGTTAAATGTGATGATGACGGCAATGTCGATATCAATGATCTACAGGCCAAAATAGATGCCCATCGTGATGCCATCGCGGCGATTATGGTAACCTATCCGTCAACGCATGGCGTATTTGAAGAATCAATCACCGACATATGTTCGATGGTGCATGATGCGGGCGGTCAGGTATATGTTGATGGTGCCAATCTGAATGCCCTTGTCGGACATTGCTCTTTGCCGCAGTTTGGTGCTGATGTGAGTCACCTCAATCTGCATAAGACATTCTGCATTCCGCATGGCGGTGGCGGCCCCGGTGTTGGCCCGATAGGCGTAGCGGCACATCTGGCAGAATTTCTGCCTGGCTCACCGCTTGGCGGTAACAGTCCTGTAAGCGCAGCGCCCTTTGGTTCGGCGGGCATTCTGCCAATCACCTATGCCTATATTGCGATGATGGGTCCTGATGGGCTGAAGAATGCGACAAGCACAGCCATTCTATCAGCCAATTATATCGCGGCACGTCTAGGTAAACGCTTTCCGGTGCTCTACACCGGGTCAAAGGGACGCGTTGCTCATGAATGCATTATCGATGTTCGAGGTTTTCAGGACAGCGTTGGCATTTCGAATGAGGATGTCGCCAAACGGCTGATCGATTTTGGCTTCCATGCCCCAACCATGTCGTTTCCGGTGGCTGGCACCTTGATGATCGAGCCAACCGAGTCTGAATCTCTGTCTGAAATAGACCGTTTCTGCGACGCCATGCTGGCGATTGCCGATGAGATCGACATGGTTGCTTCAGGTACATGGCCTGCCGATGACAATCCGTTGGTCAATGCCCCGCATACTGATGATGATATGCTAGCAGACGAATGGACACACCCCTATAGCCGCCGGGAAGCTGGCAACCCAGCTGGCAACCATCAGCAAAATAAATATTGGCCACCTGTCGGGCGTGTCGATAATGCCTTTGGTGATCGCAATCTGATCTGTTCATGTCCAACACCTGACGAATGGGATCAAGCGGCTGAATAGCTCACTTCCATTAGATCAAATACCAAAAAGCCGAGGTTAACATCTCGGCTTTTTTAATTACCAAACAAAGCCAGTGTTTCGGCGCGGGTGGCAGGGGTACAACTTTGCGCCAGCTGGCGCACAAGCGCTGCATTATCTGGTGCCAAGGTGCCATCTTTGAGATATAGATTATTTTCAAAACCAACGCGGCAATGGCCACCAGCCGCGATTGCCGCCTGCATCGCATCAAATTCGCGATAACCAAAAGCACAAACCGACCAGCTGGCAAAATCCGATAAATCATCCTTGATGAAATGTTGCAGATCATCTGGGTCTGATTGGAAATTTGCTGCATAACGCCCCAGAACCAAAAGCACATGATGTTTGCCAGATGATCCAGAAGGCAGAATGCCATCAGCAACCGCCCTCTTAAAACTTGCCATATTTTCAGCCGAATATAGGATATGCTGAACATGAATATTCTGTGCATGCGCCTGATGATAAAAATCACGCGCGTAAGCCATAGCGTTCGCGCTGGCATCACCCGTCATTTCACCAAACCCCACTGAAACAAAATCTGGCTTAACCGTAAAAACAATGTCGGCTTGTTCTTGCGGATTATAGCGGCCAACAGCTTCGGTGGTGATCTGTATCAGCATCTCAGGCACCGCACTTCGCATAGCATCAAGCAGGGATATATAGCGTTCGGCATCCAGCACATGCGCACCATTTTCATCACGGACATGCGCGTGCAAAATGCTGGCACCCGCATCAAAACAGGCCTTGGCAGCGGTAACAGTTTCCGCGATTGTTACAGGCAATGCGGGATGATCCGATTTTTGTTTGCGGGCGCCATTTGGTGCCACCATGATGATCGTAGGCTGAGTCATGAAAAATCTTTCTATCAAACGCTGTTCTGTGCAGGATGATAGGATTACCTCCAACAAAATGCTAGCATGACATGGGCAAACGATGGCGCGAAGCCCGATTTCATCAAGCCAATACCTGATAAAGAATGTTGAGACACTCATATGCGTAATCTTCAAGCCCCTGGTCGTTCTCCTGTCATTGCACCAAACGGTATGGCAAGCACATCACATTCACTGGCGACTGAAGCCGCCGTTGCAATGCTTCGTTCAGGTGGTAATGCAATGGATGCGGCGCTAACGGCATGCGCGGTGCAAGCTGTTATTGAGCCGGGATCTACTGGCATTGGCGGTGACTGTTTTTGTCTTTATGCGCCTGCTGGTAGCACGAATATTGTCGCTTTCAATGGCTCAGGCCGGGCACCTTTAAAAAACAATCTAAGCTGGTTTCAAGAGCAAGGCATCACCAAAATCACCCAGACTATGCCGCATGCCGTCACCATCCCAGGTGCAGTTGACGCATGGTTCCAGCTCAACCGTGATCATGGGCAGAAATCGCTAGCTGATATTTTGCAACCTGCCATTAACTATGCACGGGATGGCTATCCAGTTGGTCAGCGTATCGCTTTTGATTTTGCTGCTGCATATGACGTTATAAAAAGTGACCCTGATACAGCCGCCCTGTTCTTAAATAACGGAGAGCCCTATAAAATAGGACAACGCCATCACCAACCAGCTTTGGCAAAAACGCTTGAAACAATTGCCGCACACGGACGAGATGGCTTTTACAAAGGTGCGGTCGCAGATGATATTCTGGGCAAACTGAACAGTCTAGGCGGGCTTCATACTCAGGCTGATTTTGATACAGCTATTGGTGATTATGTAACACCGATAAAAACCCGCTACCGTGATTATGATATCTGGGAATGCCCACCAAACGGTCAAGGTGTTTTTGCCTTATTGCTTCTAAATATCATGGCACAAATTCCAACCTTTGGTGATAATCCGCTTACCCCCAAACGTATCCATCACGAAATTGAGGCCGGTCGGCTGGTCTATCGTGACCGATCACTTTACCTTGGGGATCCTGCCTTTGGGTCCATTCCGGTCGAAGAATTGCTAAGCTCCGAATATGCTGACACGCTTCGTGCGGCGATCAATCCTGACATCGCGACAGCGCCTTTGCCTGATTTATCGCTTCCACCCCACAAAAGCACCGTCTATATCAGTGTGGTTGATAAAGACCGGAATGTATGCAGCCTGATCAATACCGTTTTTCATGGATTCGGGTCGGGAATTCTGGCACCTAAATCAGGTGTTTTGTTACAAAATCGCGGCATGGGGTTTGTGCTTGACCCAACACACCCAAATTGTATTGCCCCGGGGAAACGTCCACTTCATACAATCATCCCCGGCATGGCAACATATAATGGTAAAGCCGTCATGCCCTTTGGCGTTATGGGTGGCGATTATCAGGCCTTTGGCCATATGCAGTTTCTGACGCGCCTGCTTGATTATGGCATGGATGTACAACAGGCGCAGGACATACCTCGATTTTTTGCTAATCCACATGAAAATTTTGTTGAAGTCGAAAATACAATTGCGTCGGATACCCGCGAAGCACTTATTAAAATGGGGCATAATATCGTCGAAGCCAAAACGCCGATTGGTGGATCACAAGCTATCTGGATCGATGAAAAGGAAGATATGCTACATGGGGGATCAGACCCACGCAAAGACGGTTGTGCAATTGGCTACTGATATATGCTGATCAATATGGGGCTTGGCGAACTGGCAGAAATCAAACAGAAATTCATAGGCCACCCTAGCTGATTGTGATAATAACAGCATAGTATGATTAGATAGTGACAAATGCACATGATGTGCATTTTAACGCCTTACAGGTAACCCTATGCCAACAAAGATGACTATCAACACATTCACCGCGCTGAAGGCTGAACGAAAAATTGTCTGCCTAACAGCCTATTCGGCACCCATGGCAGCCATTCTAGATGCACATTGTGATCTGCTGCTTGTTGGTGACTCGGTGGCGATGGTGCTTTATGGCATGGACAATACCCAAGGCGCTGATATTCAGATGATGGTTCGTCATGCTCAAGCCGTCATGCGTGGCACAAAACAAGCACTTGTTGTTGTCGATTTACCTGCTGGCAGTTACGAGACCAGCCCTGAACAGGCTCTTACAACAGCCACTCAAATCATACAGGAAAGCGGCGCCGACGCTATAAAGCTGGAAGGTGGCGCCCTTCTAAAGCCCCATATAAAATTGCTGGTCGAAAATGGCATTCCCGTCATGGGGCATATTGGGCTATTGCCGCAAAAAGCATCCTCGGCAAGCATGTACCGGATCACCGGAAAAACTGACGACGAAGCTGCATTGCTTCATGCCGACATGCATGCGCTCGTTGACGCAGGCGTCTTTGGCATCGTGATGGAAGGCATTATCGAACCGGTCGCCAAAGACATCGCTACCGCTTGTTCTGTTCCAACAATTGGCATTGGTGCCTCGACTGTCTGTGATGGGCAGATACTGGTGACTGATGACATGGTGGGTCTATTTGATAAATTTGTCCCCACTTTTGTGCGCCAATTTGGCAAGCTTAATCCAGCTATTACCGAATCTGTCAGCGCCTATCGAGCGGCAGTGATTGACGGTAGCTTTCCTAGCAACGAGCATTTGTTCTGGCCCAAAGTTGAAAAGTGATTCACAAACGGACAATAGACTATGACCCAACTGATCACCGATAAACCGACGCTTGCAAGCCTGTTGATACAATGGCGTCAGCACGGTGAATCAAGTGCCTTAGTGCCAACGATGGGGTCTATTCATGCTGGACATCTTGCCCTAATACAAACTGCCCGCACATTGGCAGATCATGTAATAGTGACAATCTTTGTAAATCCAACACAATTTGCCAAGGGCGAAGATTTTGAACTCTATCCCCGCACGCTTGATGCTGATATGGCGGCCATACAGACGGCAGGTGGTGCCGATGTGATTTTCGCGCCACAAACCATGTATGCGCCTGATCATGCGACAAATATCATACCTGCTGGCGTTGCGTTGGATCTTGAAACCGAACAGCGCCCACATTTCTTTACAGGTGTTGCGACTATTGTCATGAAGCTGTTCATGCAGGTGCCAACTGACATTGCCATTTTTGGTGAAAAAGATTACCAGCAACTTGCGGTGATCCGGCAGATGGTTCGCGATCTTGATGTGCCTGTCGATATTATCAACCACCCAACCGTACGTGAGCATGATGGGCTGGCCTTATCATCCCGCAACAGCTATCTGACAGCTGATCAGCGTGAGCTAGCCCCCTTGCTATATGCCACATTATGCGATGTTGCAGGTGATATTCATGATGGCCATGATCCATCATCACGCATCGATATGGCCATTAACAAGTTAGTCGGTGCGGGTTTTGACAATATTGATTATTTTGAACTGCGTGATGGCAATAATTTGGCAACGGTTAAAACACCTGAGCCAGAAAACCGTCTGCTGATAGCTGCCCGGCTTGGGGAGACGCGCCTGATTGATAATATTGCCCTTGGACGTCATACATGATTAAACTTAAAGATATTATCAATTTTGATGCCTGTCCGCTAACCACTTCAAGTTTTCGTGATGCGTGCCGTGACCAGCTTAATCGTGATGGTGTATTGGCGCTACCAGACTTTTTACATCATACCGCAATTAATACGCTTGTTGAGGAGGCCGAAAGCCAAAAGCATTTGGCTTTCTACACCAGTGCGTCACACAATGTGTACCTAACCAAGCCTGATCTGGATTTGGGAGATGATCATGTATTTAACCGTCAGATCACCTCATCAAAAGGATGCATAACAACAGATCAGATTCCGACTGTTTCTGGTCTGCATATGGTTTATAATGCTGATATTTTTCGTGACTTTGCCTGTGCAGTGCTTGGCGAAGATATGCTTTATGAATATGCCGATCCTCTGTCATCCGTTAATGTACATTTTGCTGAAGACGGCAAAGAACTAGGTTGGCATTTTGATAATTCTTCTTTCGCCATCACTTTGCTTTTACAAGCACCCAAAGATGGCGGCGCGTTCGAATATGTTCGTGATCTGCGTGATGCCGATAAAGGCGAATTGAATTTCACTGGTGTCCAATCCGTGCTTGATGGCGATATAGTAGCCCAGCATCTAACGATGGCGCCCGGCACTTTGGTGATGTTTCGAGGACGTAATTCAATGCATCGCGTGACTCCCACCATTGGTGATATTTGCCGAATTCTGGTGGTGTTTGCCTATAACGCCGAACCCAATATCGCTTTATCTGAGGCCGCGCGTATGACTTTTTATGGTCGGTTAGACTAAAGCGCTAATTGTCTCACTAAAGCGCCATAAAAAACTGTAACCCTATACGCGCCTCACGGTTATTTTTACTACTTGCAAGATTGTGCCTTGCTTCGGCGTAGAGACGAAAATGTCCATACCCATCAAATAATTGCCAATCATAATAGCTAGCAATATTAAACTCACGCATAGCTGGTTTCAGATCAACAGATTGCGTTTCATATGTTACTGAACCAGCTTTTGTTCGGCCGACAGGGATGCGGTAATTCAGTTGTCCCTGTTCGATTGTGACTGGCTGGCTTAGGGCAAGACCTATCTTTGATTTATTGGAGAAGTTTGCTTGATCTACAGGCATTTCCGCACCGACTGTCCAGCTTGATGAAAAAATATTACTGGCACCAGTCAACAAGCTATTCTTTGTTTCGACTTCTGGCCTAGTCATGCCGCCAGCCAACTGGGCAAAGCCATTTAGCCCAAACAAATCACGATTATAATCAAAATTGATATAGGTGGTGGTACTTGATTTAACCTGCCCAAAACTGCCACTATGCCGATTGCCCAGAAATTCATTTTCTACCGTACCCATTCCAAATGTCAGCCGCGCCCTTTTACTCAGGTTAATCGGTAGGGCGACATGTTGTTCAGATTCAAAAAAGGCAGCATAATGATCCATAATTCCACCAGCACTGGCAACATTGCTACGGCGCGTATCTATTGGAAGGATGCGCGTTGTCAGATCAACGTAAAAATCCCGCTCAAATGTATCAAGAATCATAACTTCGCTAAGAGCTACAAATTGCGCTGGGCTGGCACCAGCAACCGCCACACCACCTGACACCGCCGTTACCGATCCCGATGTGCGCCCCGTTGTTGGGATTCCAACGGCGCCATATGGCCGGGTCGCCATTTCCATGTCCAACAAACCCTGACCATGTACTGTGACATCATAACCATCAACTGTCTTATCCGCTGTCACCAACAATAGCTTTGCCAGGTTTTTGCCCGACATATGCGGCCACATCTGATGCACCACCGCCAGCGCACCCGCGACCATTGGTGCTGCCATGCTGGTACCTGTCAGATAGGCGTAACCACCATTATGGTAAGTGCTGTAGATATAGGTGCCAGGTGCCATGATAAAGCTATCCTGAATTTTTGCGGCATCATGGCAACGACCATCATTCCAGGTCACACAAACATTGCCTGCCGCATTGCCTCGCAGAAACCTACCATCGGCATCCCAATTACCGACAATCAGCATCTGCCCATCTAGTATCAGTGACCCATTTTCGTCTGTAGCTGTGGCTAACTGGTTATGGCCAGCGCTATAAATGGTGCCATCATTGCCTGCCGCCTTGACCAGCACCTGATCAGATCCCAACGCCGCTTTCCACGCATAGGCTTCATCACGGCTGTTATAGTAACCATTGACGCCATGATAGGGATCACTGCTGTAGTAAGAACCATCACTCAGCTTCACAAGGGTGCTTTCAAAGCTATAATCCCGCCCATAAGCGGCGCTCATATTAATTGCGACAGCTCCCAAATCACGCCCCCATGCTGCCGCTTGGCGCGCGACCTGGAAACTATAGCTCCAACCACTTGTGACTTTGGCAATCGCCAGATCGGCATCAAAAGCAGCGCCATGCATACCAATATCATTCTTGACTGCTGCCACAATTCCTGCCACATGCGATCCATGGCCATTTGCATCGGTCAGTCCAGCACCCGAATAATCAATGCTGTATTTGATTTTGCCTGCTAGATCGATGTGACTTGCATCAATACCAGTATCGGCAATGACTATCAGGCTACCCTTGCCCGTCCAGCCACGTGCATAAGCGTTGCTAAAATGTGTAACGTCTAGCGGCGATGCGCCATAAGCATTGCCCCAATATTCCGCAGTTTCAAAATCGGATGGTTCAAGGCTGTCAGTGCTATCAGAACCGCCCTCATTCAGCGCATATGTACGAACACCAATAGCATTAACATCAAAGCGCTCTTCCTCGACTGCTGGCTCATCACTTACCGCCAGTCCGCCACCACCACCGCCACCGCCGCATCCAGATAGCAAGCACATCATAGTACACGCTAACGCAAGCCGCCAGATTGGCAACGGTATTTCAGGTAGTGTTATATATGGTTTTGCAGTTAGTAATTTTACAAAAACAAAAAGACGAGACACCACATAGGTATAATTTTTAAAGCAATTTGGGTACGCATGCATCAGCGTAATTTCTCCAGCCTTAGGGGCAATGACTAGAGAAAGTCGTAGTAGCATAGATAGAAAAAGTAAAATTTACGTTAATTACTAAATTTTATACAACTTATAGAATACATGCCAACTGGATAGGCCATTACGGTATGTTTCGTATGTTAATAAAAGTTTAATATATATTAAAATATTGTTTATACGTGATTATATATTTAGCTATTTTGAGAATTCATTAGCTAACTAGGCTGAGAATGAAATTATGATTTTAAATAAAATACAACCATTACGTTATTATATTTTGCGAATCGTTGGTTTTTCTTAGTTTTTTGTTAACCTTTCTAAAACAGAGTCCATATTGCCCGTATGCATGGTTATTTAAAATTGCAAATGTTGAAAAAAGGTAGCAACAAACCTGACCTAGTTAAAAAGATGACTGATTTGGTTACTAATTGATCATTTGCCTGATCAATCGCTTGGCAATAGATAACCAAACTGGCAGGGCAACGTCAGCGCGAATTTTAACATGCCTAATCACGGTCTGTGTGCATCAGTATGAAACCGATGGTGATCCCGGAGGGACTCGAACCCCCTACCTACAGATTAGGAATCTGTCGC
>NZ_CAXBVX010000011.1:0-33717 GCF_963979125.1 uncultured Candidatus Puniceispirillum sp. | reverse complement strand
GGTCGGATGATGCTTGATACCGCGATCATCTATCGACCTTCGGTCGGATGATGCTATGCAATCTCAAAAACGCCATCAATTTCGACAAGGCAGTTCAGCGGCAGGGCATTTGTGCCAACCGCGAAACGTGCATGACGTCCAGCATCGCCAAAGGCTTCGACCATCAGATCTGATGCGCCATTCACGATGGCAGGCTGGCCGTTGAAATCATCAGCCGAGGCCACAAAGGCACCAAGTTTGACCACGCGTGTGACGCGATCCAGATCACCGCCACAGGCAACTTTAACCTGGGCAATCAGATTGATTGCACAAATACGCGCCTGTTCAATCGCATCTTCGGGGGTGGCATTCTTTCCAACAGTGCCGGTGGCTGTCAGTTTGCCATCAACAAAAGGCACCTGACCAGACACGAAAACCAGATTGCCAGTTACCACAAAGGGGACATAATTTGCCGCCGGTGCCGGTGCATCGGGAATTGTTATTCCCATTTCGTTCAAACGTGTTTCGACCTTGCTTGCCATGATTTCAAGTTCCCTTATTTTCGATGAGGCTGATATAATTTATATGTCGAACGTCGCATAAACATTGGCTAAGGACAAGCCATTCTGGTGCCTGTTCTGCCCTAAATCAGATCAGAAAAAAGCCTCATACCCGGAGGTATGAGGCCAGTTCTGCAGGTTGCTCTGCAGGGAGAGACTAACTACATCCCGTGGTGCCACCACAGGTATTACATTTCAGGCAGGTGCCATTGCGAACAAGGGTGAAGTTCTGACATTCAGGACAGGCTTCACCTTCATACCCTTGAATACGGGCTTGCTGAACGCGTTCAATAGCAACATTTGATCCCTTGCCATCGCTGGTCACGGTGCCTGATTGGGTGCTGGCCGCCGGTGCTTCGGAGGTTCGCATAGTTGTGATGCTGGCGGTTTCTGAGACAGGTTCATTAACCGATTCAGCGATAGCCGCCGCGCCATTATTTGAATAAACAACCAGACCCTGTTTGCGGATAAAGCCACGGCTGGTGGCCTTGTTTACAAGCTCGGATTGGTTTTCGCCGCTTCCGGTTGTGGTTACGTCAAGATCTTCGCGATTCACATGCCCGAGATCGTGCCGATCAAGATATGAAATCGCTAGCTCGCGGAAGGTGTAATCAAGAATCGACGTTGACATCTTGATCGCATCATTACCGGTGACTATACCTTGTGGTTCAAAACGGGTGAAGGTAAAGGCTTCGACGAATTCTTCAAGCGGGACACCATATTGCAGGCCAATTGAAACCGCGATAGCAAAGTTATTCATCAATGAGCGGAAGGCAGCGCCTTCTTTGTGCATATCGATAAAGACTTCGCCGATCCGGCCATTTTCATATTCACCTGTCCGCAAATAGACTTTGTGCCCGCCAACGCTGGCTTTCTGGGTGTAGCCTTTGCGGCGATCAGGCAGACGATCACGTTCAGCGCGAACAATGCGCTCGACCACTTTCTCGATCACTTGTGGCGCGGCTGCGGCCATCGGTGTTGCAAGGGCGGCAACAGCTTCATCATCATCATCTTCAATGTCTTCGACAAGGCCAGATGATAAAGGCTGGCTGAGCTTTGATCCGTCACGGTAAAGGGCATTGGCTTTCAGGCCAAGACGCCAAGACAGCATATAGGCCGCGCCGCATTCTTCAACCGTGGCCGCATTTGGCATATTGATGGTTTTCGAAATGGCACCCGAAATGAAGGGCTGGGATGCAGCCATCATGGTGATGTGGCTGTCAACGGACAAGAAACGCTTGCCAATCCGGCCACAGACATTGGCACAATCAAAGATAGGCAGATGCTCGTCTTTGAGGTGTGGTGCGCCTTCGAGTGTCATGGATCCGCAGACATGTATATTGGCAGCTTCGACAGCGTCTTTGTCAAACCCAAGCGACTCAAGCATGTTGAATTCAAAGTCATTCAGCTGTGCATCAGAAAAGCCCAGCGTGTCTTTGCAGAAAGCATCGCCAAGGGTAAAGCGGTTAAAGACGAATTTCACGTCAAAGGCGCTTTCCATCGCGGCTTCGATTTTTGCCAGCTCGGCATCGCCAAAACCTTTGTCTTTAAGCGCGCTGACCGAAATCGACTGGCAGTTTTTCAATGACCCCGCACCAACGGCGTAATTGATAATGTCTTTGACCTGATCCTTGTCATAACCAAGCTTGGCCAAGGCCTCAGGCACAACACGGTTGATGATTTTGAAATAACCACCGCCCGCCAGCTTTTTGAATTTTACGATCGCAAAATCCGGCTCGATGCCCGTGGTATCGCAATCCATGACCAAACCAATGGTGCCTGTCGGGGCGATAACGGTGGCCTGCGCGTTGCGATAACCATGCTTTGTGCCCAGATCAACAGCCTTGTCCCACGCTGCCTTTGCGGCGGTGACCAGATTCTGGTCAGGACATGAGTCTGCGTCAAGCGGCACTGGTAGAATCGCCAGACCCTTATAGCCAGATGTTTTGCTATGCGCGGCCAGACGATGATTTTTCATCACCCGCAGCATATGTTTGGCGTTTTTCTTATATTGCGGGAAGGCGCCAACCTCAGCCGCGATTTCAGCAGATGTGGCATAGGATATGCCGGTCATGATCGCCGAAATAGCACCGCAGATCGCACGACCTTCATCACTGTCATATGAATGACCTTGCGCCATCAGCAAACCACCAATATTGGCAAAGCCCAGACCCAATGTCCGATATTCATAGGATAGCTGGGCAATTTCCTTTGACGGGAACTGCGCCATTAATACCGAAATTTCCAAAGTGAGCGTCCAGAAACGACAACCATGTTCAAACATGTCGATGTCGAATGTGCCGTCTTTCTTGCGGAATTGCATCAGGTTCAATGACGCCAAGTTACAGGCAGTGTCATCAAGGAACATATATTCCGAGCATGGATTTGATGCGTTGATGCGACCACCTTCGGGACAGGTATGCCAGTCATTGATGGTGGTGTCATATTGCAAGCCCGGATCAGCACAAGCCCACGCTGCATGGGCAATTTTTCCCCATAGATCTTTGGCCTTTATGGTTTTTGCAACACCATCATCGCGGCGTTTGATCAAATTCCAATCACCATCGTCAAGCACAGCCTGAAGATAGTCATTGCTGACCCGCACCGAGTTGTTTGAATTCTGACCAGCGACAGTCAGATAGGCTTCTGAATCCCAGTCTGTGTCATAGGTTTTGAATTCGATTTCGGTATAGCCTTGCTGAGCGAACTGAATCACGCGCTGGACATAATTTTCCGGAATCATCGATTTGCGCGCTGAGATGATTGCCTTGCGCAGAACTTTATTGATCTTTGGGTCAAAGCGCTCGTCATCATCCAGCCCATCGGTAATCTGGCAGGCTGCCATGACTTCGCCCATGTGTTTTTGCGCCAGCTTCGAACCAGCAACAAGCGCGGCAACCTTTTGTTCTTCAACAACCTTCCAATCGACATATTCTTCAATGTCCGGATGGTCGATATCAACAGTCACCATTTTTGCGGCGCGGCGGGTCGTGCCGCCAGACTTGATAGCGCCTGCCGCCCGGTCACCAATGCGCAAAAAGCTCATCAGGCCAGAAGATTTGCCACCACCGGACAGATTTTCACCCGAACCACGAAGGCGGCTGAAATTTGATCCTGTGCCTGAACCATATTTAAACAATCGGGCTTCGCGCACCCACAAATCCATGATGCCGCCATCATTGACCAGATCGTCACTGACGGACTGAATGAAGCAGGCATGGGGCTGTGGGTGCTCATAAGCGCTTGCCGAGCGTGTGAGTTTGCCAGTTTCAAAATCAACATAGTGATGCCCCTGGCTTGGGCCATCGATGCCATAAGCCCAATGCATACCGGTATTGAACCATTGTGGTGAGTTTGGTGCCGCCATCTGATTGGCCAGCATAAAACGCATCTCGTCAAAATAGACCTGTGCATCCTGTTCAGTAGTGAAATAACCACCTTTCCAGCCCCAATAAGTCCATGTGCCAGCCAGACGATCAAATACCTGCTTGGCAGATGTCTCACCTGTGAAACGCCCGTCTTCGGGTAATTTTGCTAAGGCAGCTTCATCAGGAACCGAACGCCACAGCCATGACGGTACAGCACTTTCTTCAACGCGCTTTAGGGCAGCAGGGACACCAGCCTTACGAAAATATTTCTGGGCTAGAATATCGGTAGCAACTTGTGAAAATTGTTCTGGAATCTCAACCTTCTCAGCCCGAAACACAATTGTCCCGTCTGGATTACGAATTTCACTGGTGGCGAACCGAAAAGATAAATTGTCATATGGGTTCGTTCCGTCCTGTGTGAATCGTCTTTCAAAATGCATGAAAAGTCCTCTGATGGGTTTAGGTTGATGCGCGATGGCAATTTTTCTTGTGATTTCTTTATGTTATGAAATCATCGTAATAATTTTGCACTTACCTACTACATGTAGCGGCCATTGAGCTATTAAACTACATTATGTAGGCCAACATGGTAAATAGATAAATGCCAAAAAAGCTCTTCTGAAGGCATTTTTTTTGTGTGACTCCCCGATAGGTTTTAAACATTTGATTCAATGATTCATCACAACTATATGAGAGACATAGAGTTTTGCTTTTTTGCTGTATTAGGCGCGTATGGCTGGTGATCGTTTTATTTTCTAAATATTTTTTGTGTTTTTGCTTTGTCAAAGTTTGTTTTGGCAAAAAAATGCCACCAATCGAAAAATATATATCCGCCTGTGTCGGCACACCTATGGACGCCGAAGTAACTTCTGGACTATATTCAGCCGACGAATAGAGGAAACGTACTTATGGATATTGTAACCTTAATGATGCTGAAGCTTACCGCCCGCGAAGTTGGTGGTGATGAACATGGCAACCGTTATTTTGAAGAGCGTAAAGCTAGGCGAGGTAAGCCGCCACGTCGTTACGTTCGCTATAGTGGAATGCCGGAGGCGTCAAAGGTACCTGCCGATTGGCATGGCTGGTTGCATCATACCGAAGATAGCCCGCCACCAAGTGGAGGTTATAAACGTCATGACTGGCAAGCCGATCATCTGCCAAATTTGACAGGTACGAAATTTGCGCATCGCCCTGAAGGTCATGTGCTGAAAAGTGGCAAACGTCAGGCTGCGACTGGTGATTATGAACCATGGACGCCTGTTTGATAATGCTGACTTGCAATGAAAATGGCGCATTTGATGTGTCGTTGCTGATGGATAACCCTTATTAAGCAGGGAGCCCTAATAAAGCAGGGAGATGGTAAATGCAGCGCAATACACTTGAGATGATTATGGGGGCTGTGGTGCTTTTTGCGGCCGCAGGCTTTGTCACACTTGCTTATGAAGCAGCTGACATTCAGGGCACCAACGGATATGAAATTCAGGCCGAATTTGGAGCGACTGGTGGGCTGTCGGTTGGTGATGATGTGCGTATTTCGGGCATCAAGATTGGCCGTATAACGTCCCAGACGCTTGATCCGGATACCTACAGCGCGCGCATCGCTATGGCAATTAATCCAGATATTACGATCCCAGCTGACAGTTCCGCACGGATTACGGCGGCGTCATTGCTTGGCGGTAATTACCTAGAGCTTATGCCAGGTGCCGACGAAGACATGCTGGCGCCAGGCGCTGTTATTTATGACACACGCGATCCTGTGAGTCTTACCGATCTTCTGGGCAAAGCTGTTTTCGCAGGGGCAGATGGTGGCACGAACTAGCGCCGCGCCGCGGTGTCTAAAAATGCGAAAAGCCAAACTTTTGGTTGTGGCAATGGCGCTGTATGCCAGTTATGTCATGCCTGTTGCGGCTGACTGGATAGATGGCAAAAAGGTTGTTCTGCAAGGACTGGATAAAATCACCGCCCGTATCACAACTCTGACGACGCCTATAGATGTGCCTTTGCGCTTTGGGACGCTGGAATTTACAGTCAATCGCTGTGCTTTCCGGCCACCAGAAGAACCCCCTGAAAATGTTGCTTTTCTGTCGATTCTTGATCGTGGACATGATCTGTCAGCAGAACCGAAACCAGTATTTACCGGTTGGATGTTTTCCTCTAGCCCTGCGGTATCGGCAATGGAACATCCCGTATATGACATCACCTTGCTGTCATGCCTAGCCAAATAAGCTAGCTATCTGTCGGCTTGGGAAGGGTGTCCAGAAACCGCATTGTTATTTCGTCTGACGTGATGCCAAGCCCAAGATCGGCTGATGCCTGCATGGCTTTTTCTAGTTTCTGTTGAAATATGTCACGCGAAATTTCGGTAATGCCGAATTGTATCAGATGCGGGTTGGTGAATTGCGCATCTAGTAATTGAAAGCCACCTGCCTTTAACCTAGCTATGAGATGCACTAGTGCTATTTTTGAGGCATCGGTTGCACGTGAAAACATTGATTCGCCAAAAAATGCCGCGCGCAAGGCCACGCCATAAAGGCCGCCAACAAGCCTGTCTTTGTCCCAGACCTCAATCGAATGTGCAAAGCCCATTTTATGCAGGGCAATATAAAGAGTCTGAATATCCTTGTTAATCCATGTGTCGGTGCGATTATTGGCCAGTTCAGCGCACCCGCTGATGACAGCAGGAAAATCGTGATCGATAGTGACTTTGAAAGGTTGCTTTCGGACCGTACGTTTCAGGCGACGCGGTATATGAATGCCGTTGCCGATGGCGTTATCAAGCGGAATCAGCGCGCGGGTTTCAGGGTCGTAAAATCGTATGTCATCACTGTCATGCGCGTCGGCCATAGGAAAGACACCAAGCGCATACGCCTTGATCAATGTTTCCGGTGCAAAAGCATAGGTCTGCGACATCCGGCTATTCCCCGAACAAAGTCCCATATAACGCGAAGCTAGTCAGCCAGAAAGACTTCTTCCAGCCAGCGGATATTATAGCTTCCGTCTTTGATGCCTTCGGCGTCAACAAGACGCATGTGAAGCGGCAAGGTTGTCGGAATTGGTTCGACAATAAATTCCTGCAAAGCGCGTTTTAAGCGGGCAAGACAATGGTCGCGATCATCACCATATACGATCAGCTTGGCAATCAGGCTGTCATAATAAGGTGGTACCGAATAGCCCGAATAAAGACAGGAATCGACACGCACGCCAGGACCGCCAGCGGCATGAAAGGCGGTGACTTTGCCAGGTGTCGGCATAAAGGTTTCGGGATGTTCGGCGTTGATACGACATTCGATCGCATGACCAGTGAATGTTACATCCTTTTGGGTAAAGGATAGATGCATGCCAGCCGCAATGCGGATTTGTTCGCGCACCAGATCAATGCCCGTGATCGCTTCGGTGATCGGATGTTCGACCTGCAAGCGTGTATTCATCTCGATAAAGAAAAATTCTCCATTTTCATAAAGAAATTCCATGGTGCCGACGCCAAGATAGCCAAGCTTGCGGGTTGCCTCGGCGGCAACTGTACCTATCTGATCGCGCTCTTTGGCGGTGAGCGCAGGTGAAGGCGCTTCTTCAAATAATTTTTGATGTCGGCGCTGAATCGAACATTCGCGTTCACCAAGATGCACCACATTACCATGTGCGTCGGCAATGACCTGAACCTCGATATGGCGTGGCAGGCCTAGATAGCGTTCCAGATAAACGGTGTCGTCACCAAAGGCAGCTTTGGCTTCGGCTCGGGCGGCACTGAAGGCTTCGGCAAGGTTGTCAGCGGTTTCGGCAACTTTCATGCCACGGCCACCACCACCAGACGCGGCTTTGACCAAAAGTGGATAGCCTACATCGGCAGCGACCTTGCGGGCCTCGTCAATTGTATGCACGGCACCCGGAGACCCCGGCACCAAGGGCAAACCAGCCGCTTGGGCAGTAATCTTGGCTTCGACCTTGTCACCCATTGCGCGGATATGGTGCGGCTCAGGACCGATAAAGGTTAGATCATGTGCAGCTACAATCTCGGCAAAATCTGCATTTTCAGATAGAAAGCCAACGCCCGGATGAACAGCATCAGCACCAGTAATAGCCGCTGCCGAGAGAATGGCCGGAATATTCAGATAGGAATCAGCACTGCTTGGCGGGCCGATACAGACCGATTCATCAGCTAGCCGAACAGGCATTGAATCGGCATCGGCAGTTGAATGGACAATAACACTGGGAATCTTCATTTCCTTGCACGCACGAAGTACCCGCAAAGCAACGTCACCGCGATTGGTAATAAGAATTTTTTTGAACATGATGCTTATTCAACAATAACTAGCGCTTCACCAAATTCGACTGGCTGGGCGTTTTGCACAAGGATAGTGGAAATTTTGCCTGCTTTTGGCGCGGTGATCGGATTCATCACTTTCATCGCTTCGACAATGAATAATGTTTGGCCAGCTTTTACCGTGTCACCTTCGGAAATAAAGGCAGGGGCATCAGGTTCTGGCGAGGTATAGACAGTGCCAACCATGGGTGATGTGACAGCGCCAGGATGGCTGGCGAGATTGGCGGGTGCTGGCGCTTCGGCGGCAGGTGTTGCGGCAGGTGCAACAGGCGCAGATACAGGCGGCGCAACCGAAGTGACAGGCATTACCCCCGTTACACGTGACAGGCGAATCGACACGGCCTCGGTTTCATATTCGATTTCCGCAAGTCCAGACGCATCCAGAATGTCAGCCAGTTCCTTGACCAGTTTGGTTTCGGATTTGGACGATGTTGATTTTGGTGCAGATGCCATTTTAGCTCTCCGTAAGCGTATCAGCGATAAAATTAATAGCCATGTAATAAGATTGTGCGCCAAAACCGGCAACAACACCTTTTGCAATGGCGGAAATTAGAGACACATGCCGAAAAGATTCACGCGCATGGACGTTTGAAACATGCACCTCAATCACGTCGCCATCAAATAGCGCCAGCGCGTCACGCAAGGCAACTGATGTATGTGTCAGACCAGCCGCATTGATGACGATCCAGTCATAGTTTCCGGATGCATTCTGAATTTTGGTTATCAGCTCGCCTTCGCAATTTGAATGAAAGCTATCCATGCTCATGCCAGCTTTGGCACATCGTTCAGCGCATCCTGCCACAATATCAGCCATCGTCACATGCCCGTAAATATCAGGTTCACGCGTGCCAAGCATATTTATGTTAGGGCCATTCAGGACCAAAATGTGTTTCGATTTCGTCATGAGCGTCACAATACACTTAAATGAGCCAATTGGGAAAGCCCTAGAACAAAATCTGCTCTGGCCGAGGGTGCGGGGGGGTCTGATTTCGGTTTTGCGGTATCATTTTTGGTGATCTTTTGGGGGCATGTTATGGCGTTTAGCCTTGTTTGGCACGTTCAACAGCGATTAAACGCCGGAATTCGTCAATATCAACCGCGCCGCGCACAATTGTGTCACCAATGACCAATGCAGGGGTTCCGGTTAGTTGCAACGCTTCGGCGGCTTGCCGTGTCCGTGCGATGATATTTTCAACGTAAGGGCTTTGCATGTCTGTTTTGAGCTGGTCAATATCGATAGCTGCCTCGGTGGCGGCGTCGATAATGCTTTGGGTGGTGATTTTGCCGCGATAGGTCATCATATTGATATGAAAATCGATAAATTTCCCCTGTTTTTCGGCAGCAATCCCAGCCTGTGCGGCGACCAGTGACGACTGGCTGAGAATCGGGAATTCTTTGATCACAAAACGGATATCACTATCGTCGCGCAAAACCTGCTGAATCGGTTCAAAAACGCGTTTGCAATAACCGCAATTATAATCGGAAAATTCGTAAATCACGAGTCCGCCATCGGGGTTGCCCATGACCGGATCACCCGCATCATCAAAAAGAATTTGCATGGCCATTGCCTGGCGCGCCTGATCTTCGCGTTTGGCCAGATCCATCAACGCATCGCGCAACAGTTCCGGATTCGCAGTGATATAGTCCCTGATGATAGCTTCAAAGGCCGCTTTATCGCTGTCCTTTACATCGGCGCTAGCAGAGGGGGCATGTCCGGCTGTCAAAACCGTAGCTGTCATCGAGATGACAAGCAGCATCACAAGCTGATAGATTTTGAACATTCAAGACTCCTGCACGCAATCAAGTGGTTTTAGTATGTGGTTTGGTTGCTGTTAATGTCTGCTTATAGCAAGCAAGCGGGTGTTTGAACAGCGATCATGGGTCTTTCGTGCCATAGCGGAATAAAATATCATTGGCGCGGTTTCTGACGATGTCGTCGAGATCGGTGCGTGCCAGAACCCGCTTTGACAAATGCACCGCGCGGGCATTGTCACCGACCAGCAAAGCTTCGTCAGCAAGACTCATATCAGCATAGGAAATGTGCCCTGACCGGCCATAGGCAATGGCAAGCTGGCGGCGAACAAAAGCCCATTCAGGTTCAAATGTAGCGGCTATTTCAATTACTTCAATAGCGCGGTCAAGCCGGTTTTTCTGATTTGTGGCAATCAGCGCACGGCCCAGATTCAGCAGAATTTGTGGGCTGTCGGGACGCGCTGATACAGCTGTTTCATAGGCACTGGCAGCATCACTGGCACGCCCCATCGACAATAATATGTCGCCCCGAAATTCATGAAAAAAAGCATCATCTGGCGCGCCTGCAAGAAGCTGGTCAATATGGGTTAAGGCCATGCCAAGATCACCACGCCGATATGATGCAATCGCATGGCCATAAATTGTGTTGACCGGATCGGGTTCCTGAAACCGCAAGACATCTTGCGGATTCTCAGTCCAAGCGCGCATTTTGGCCGCCATGCGTGCCATCAGGCGGTTTGTTCGGATTGGCAAAACATTATCGCTGGCCGCAGATTGATTGATATGATCTTGATAGGTGGTAAGCCGTGTTTCGGCGCCCGGATGCGTTGAATAATAGGATGATTGACGACTTTCGGGTAAGGCACGCTGGCTTGCCATGCGCTGCATCATGTCGCGTAGCCCCAATGCCGAAAACCCAGCATCATCAAGAATCTTTAGCCCCAGTTCATCAGCAACCGATTCATCACGGCGCACGGATGCCAGCAAATTACGTTGCGCCCGATCCTGACCACCAATCATCACGCCAACTGCGGCATCACTTGATCCAGTGCCCGCCGCCAGCGCAATCGCCGCTAATGCCGCCAGTGCCGACGCCGCCTTTGCATCAGCCACCGCTTCACCGCGACGCGGAACGTGGCCTGCAACTATGTGACCAAGCTCATGCGCCAAAACGCCAATAACCTCGTCCGGACTTTTGGCTTTGAGTATGAGCCCCGAATTGACGTAAACCGTGCGCCCTCCTGCAACAAAAGCATTATATTCAGGAGCAATGACAACGCGCACTTTGATTTCGTTAGTGCCAAAACCAGCCGCTTTGGCAAGGGGGCTTATGATCTCTTCCAAGCCCACTTCAAGTTCGGTGTCACGGATCAGGCTGGCATTAGCAGAGCTAAGGCTGGCGATGAGGCCAAAAGTCATAGCCACAAAAATGGCTGTTGTTTTGGTCGCAATCGGCCGCATTACGGTGAAACTGGCCACTATGAAAGAAGCTGCGCGTTGCATGAATGGGTGCCTGTCGAATCCTGCTGTCAATGCTGGTTTGTAAAATAATGATACAGTATTAAGCCGATCAAGGTTTAAAAGCATTATTAACAACATATGTGGCAAAAATAATCATATCTAAAAATTGGCTTAAAGTTTGCATAATAAATCATTTAGGTCTAAATATAGCACCCCAAACACAATTTTATGTCTTAAATATCAAATAATATTAATTTTAATTGCTTAAAATGATATATATAAAGAAAATCAATGACACTCAAATCAACCACTAGCAACCAGCTTCCTCCGTTTCTGGCCATGTCCATGATGCAGCGCACCCAAACTATGGAAGCCGCAGGCCATGATGTGCTTCATCTGGAAGTGGGGCAACCCTCAACGCCAGCACCCCAAGCGGTCTGTAGGGCGCTGACAGAATCTTTATCGACAACTTCGGCGCATGGATATTCGGTTGCCTTTGGTCAGACTGGTCTGCGCCAACGTATCGCCGCACATTATCAGGATTGGTATGGTGCGCGTCCTGACTGGCATAATATTGCGGTGACGCCCGGATCATCAATGGGGTTTGTCATTGCGTTTCTGTCAGCGTTTGATCGAGGTGACAAGATTGCCATCACAACGCCAGGCTATCCCGCTTATCGCAATATCATGGTGTCACTTGGCCTTGAGCCTGTTTCACTACCCGCACGGGCGGCACAGAACTGGATTGCCGATCTTGACGCGCTTGCCACTTCAGGTGATTTGCCTGATGGGTTGCTATTGGCCAGTCCAGCCAATCCGACAGGCGTGGTGATGAGCGATGCTGAAATAAAAGCGGTCTGCGCATGGTGCGACAAGCATCAGGTGCGTCTGATCATGGACGAGATTTATCATGGGTTATCTTTCAAAGGACCAAGCACGTCGGCATTTGTGCATAATAAAGACGCGATCATCATCAATTCTTTTTCCAAATATTTCTGCATGACAGGCTGGCGTCTGGGGTGGATGATTCTACCTGAAGATTTACGTGAAACAGCCGAGCGGCTTGCCCAGAATTTGTATATTTCGGCAACAACGCTGAATCAGCATGGCGCGGTGGCGGCGTTTGATTGCTATGATGAACTTAATGGACATATTGAACGTTATCAGGAAAACCGCGATATTCTTCTGCGGAATCTTCCCCCTGAATTTCTGGGTAATGCCGCCCCATCAGATGGGGCATTCTATCTTTATGCCGATATCAGCGCGTTGACGTCCGACTCGATTGCGTTTGCCAATCGTCTGCTTGAAGACACAGGCGTTGCTTGTACAGCCGGTGTTGATTTTGATCCTGAGGAAGGACAAAAATTTCTGCGTCTATCCTATGCAGGTAATACAGATGATATCCGCGACGCCTGTCAGCGGATCAATGACTGGATTCCGCGACTGGCCAAAAGCGCTTAATGGCATTGTGTTTAAAATAAAACGCCGCCAGCATAAGCCAGCGGCGTTTGGTAGCTGTTCGTCCAGTTTAACCGCGTGACCACCAGCCACGGCGGGTTTTGCCAGCTGGTTTGTCACCATCAACATCGACCACATCTTGTGGGGCTGAGCTGATCGGTGCCCGCGCATCGACGGTGGCGCTATCATTGTCTGCGCCATTATTTATTGGCGTAGCTGTTTCAACGGGGGCGCTGGCTTTGGTCGTGCTTTTCTTGGATGCGGCTTTGCGTGCCTTTTTCTTAGGTGCAGCCTTGGTTGTGCTATCAGTGTCAGCATCAGCAACCTTGGCTTTTTTGACAGCCTTGCTTGCTTTTTTTGCCGCCGCTTTTTTCGGTGCGGCCTTGGCAGGCGCGTCATCTGGGGCGTCATCCAGGTCTGATGTACCATTATCAGCCTTTGCCTTTGCTGCCGCCTTTTTGCGCGCTGGACGCTTGGGTTTCACGGTAGCTTCGGTGTCATCGCTAGCATTATCAGCGTTATCGTTGATTTGCGCTTCGGCATTGTCTGCTGAGGCTGTTTCAATAACTGCCGATGCGGCTTTACGTCCACGTCCGCGGCTTTTCTTGGCAGGTGTTTCGTCGGCTTTAGTCTCTGCGTCATGAGTGGCGTCGGCAGATGTTGCATTTTCGGAACTAGTATCCGATGCTATGGCCTGACCGTCACTATCGATATTTGTGCCATCATCATTTGCGGCAATGGCATTTTCATTGCCACGCCGACCGCGCCGACGTCTGCCACCACGACGCCCACGCCGCCGCCGCTTTGGTTGATCTTCATCTGACGCGGCATCGGTCTCACCAGCCTCGACAGTCGCCTGTGCGTCTTCATCTGACTTGTCCACTGTGCCGCCAGCATTGTCGTTTTTGGCGTCTTTGCTTTCGGTGTGAGCGTTATTATTACTATTATTATTGTTGTTGTTGCCTGATTTGGATGCGCGGCGGTTTTGCTGTTGCGGGGCTTTGCCTTGCCATCCAACACGTTCGATCCGGTATTCCGGCGAGATGAGCGTGTCGTCCGATAACAGCATGATAGTAATGTTGTAGCGGCTTTCCAGCTCGGCCAAAGCATCACGTTTGTGGTTCAGGATATACAGGGCAATGTCCCGATGCACAGTTATGTGCATTTCGTCCATTTTGCCTTTCTGAGCTTCATCTTCAATCGAGCGCAATGTTTGCAATGCGGCTGTATCGACTGAGCGCACCCGTCCAGTACCTTCACAATGTGGACATAGATCGCTGGTTGATTCATTGATGCTGAGACGCAAACGCTGGCGCGACATTTCGAGCAGGCCAAAATGGCTGATAGAGCCGATCTGGATACGCGCACGATCATTGCGCATGGCATCTTTCATGCGACGTTCGACTGCATGTTGATTGCGATTTTCTTCCATATCGATGAAATCAACAACAATCAGACCCGATAGATCGCGCAGACGTAACTGGCGGGCTAGTTCATCAGCCGCTTCCAGATTGGTTTTAAGTGCGGTTTCTTCGATATTACGTTCGCGTGTTGAGCGCCCCGAATTGACATCGACAGCGACCAATGCTTCGGTCTGGTTGATCACAAGATAGCCACCAGATTTCAAAGTCACTTGCGGGCTATGGATTGAGTCCATCTGGCTTTCAACACTGTAATGCTGAAATAACGGGATTTTATCCTCGTGTTTCTTGACCTTTTTCACATGGCTTGGGATCAGCATCTTGATGTGATTACGCGCCGCTTTGTAGGCCTCTTCGCCTTCAACCAGGATTTCTTCGACTTCGCTGGTATATATATCGCGAATTGAGCGTTTAATCAGATTGCCTTCTTCATGAATGATACAAGGCGCTTGTGATTCAAGCGTGCGTTCGCGGATGTCATTCCATAATTTTGATAGATAGGCATAATCGCGGGCAATTTCGGTTTTGGTGCGTTTGGAACCAGCAGTTCGCACAATAACCGCCATACCATCGGGAATATCCAGTCCACCAACGACTGTTTTTAGGCGTTTGCGATCAGCGATATTGGTGATTTTACGGCTTACACCGCCACCGCGGCTGTTATTTGGCATAAGCACGCAATAACGTCCTGCAAGCGACAGATAAGTGGTCAGCGCCGCGCCTTTGTTGCCGCGTTCTTCCTTTACAACCTGAACAAGCATGATTTGCTTGCGGGAAATGACTTCCTGAATTTTATATTTGCGGACTTTACGCGCGGGACGGATATCGTCTTCGTCACCATCGCCGCCACCAACAGTTTCCAGACCGTCTTCGGCGTCTTTCTCGTTATCCTCATCTTGTGCTTCGGCGCGATCAGCCGCCAGCAAGGCTTCGCGATCTTCGATTGGGATGCGGTAATAGTCCGGATGGATTTCACTAAAGGCAAGAAAACCCTGACGATTGCCGCCATATTCGACAAAGGCCGCCTGCAAAGACGGTTCAACCCGCGTTACACGTGCTAGATATACATTGCCTTTTAGTTGTTTCCGGTTTTCAGTTTCATAGTCAAAATCTTCAATGCGTGTTCCACTTAGAAGCACAACCCGCGTTTCTTCGGCTTGTCGTGCATCTATTAATAAGCGTTTGGTCATTCGTTTGTCTTTCCCCGGCGCTCGACATTAATATCCCACTGGGAGACAAAAATCTGAATGTTGAGGGCAGGTAATGTTGATTCAAACTGTTCTCATCAGCTTCAAACAGCCCAACATCCGAGCAAATGGCTCGATGACAATTTTCTGATGTTGTTGGTGCTAGCATGATGCAGTCCGAAGTTTATGTTATTAGGCGTAGCGCCGTTGGTAATTGATTGGTCTGTTTCAGTCGCGGGACGCTTGAAAAAGCTCTGGCATAACTGCGCCAATCATCCACCGGTGGCGGAAATTCATTGTTTTGGTACATTTCACGTGACGCTAAGTGCGACATTGATGCTTACCTAGTTAGGTTATACACCTGTGATACGGTTTTTGCCAATAGGGCAAATATGGCAAGCCATTTTAAGGGTGCGTAACAGGCTAATTGAGATATGTTGTTTTGACCTGAAAAGCATATATATTGGCTAAATTATGATGCTGGGTAACGATTCTCGATGCGAAAGGCATTTGGATATATGCTGAGATTTGATCTTTTAAGCTGTTCATTACATCTGATTTTATTGCCTGTTCGCTTGATGTTTGGCGCGACTTTGCGCGCGTCAATGGGGTGTTTGTGCTATGTGTTGCCTGTTTTGCTATCGTTTTTGGTGACCATTTTTGCTGGCGTTGGATTGGTGGCATCGCCAGCGCAGGCTGCGAATAATAACATCACGGCGATCCGACTTGGTGATGTGTCAATCGATGGCATCAAGGGGTTGCGGCTTGTTATCGAAACCAAAAATCCAGCCAAGGCATCAATGCTGTTGTTGGAACAGCCATTCCGGCTGGTGGTTGATCTTGAGCAGACTGACTGGCAGGCCTCAAATCTACCACGCATAGGAAAGCTGACGAAAGCACCTGCCAAGTCATACCGATTTGGCAATCCGAAGCCGGATACCGGTCGGTTGGTTATCGAACTGAGCGCGCCCGCCGCGCCGCGACGTATTTTTCGCTTGCCGCCATCTGCTGGAGGTCATCGGCTAGTTATCGATATGATTGATAATGGTACGACAGCTTTTACGCTGGCGGCGCGGGCGCTTGCCGCACGTCCGAATGTGGAAGTCGAGGCGATTGAAAAGGAGGCATCATCCGCCAATGGTGCCGATACGGTGCCCGTTACCAGAACAGTGATGGTGCCCAAAGCCAAGCCCAAGACCGATCCGCAACAAGCGCAAGGTGAACGTAGCATTTCGATGGCTGTTCCCAAAACCCCACCCAAAAAATGGGTTGTTTTTATCGATGCTGGTCATGGTGGCAAGGATCCAGGCGCGATTGGGCTGGCTGGAACCAAGGAAAAGGATATTACGCTTGCGGCGTCGCATGAATTGGCACGTCAGCTACGGGCAACAGGGCGCGTGATACCCATTCTGGCGCGCAAAGATGACCGCTATTTGAAATTACGCGAACGCATCAGGCTGGCGCGGGCAAAAAAATCCGACCTGTTCATATCGCTTCATGCTGATTCGGCGGCTAACAAATCAGCGCATGGGTTATCAGTCTTTACCCTGTCGGAAACAGCGTCGGATAAGGAAGCTGCCGCGCTTGCACGTAATGAAAATAAGGCAGACCTAATCGGGGGGCCTGATCTGGGGGTGGAAGATCCCGAAACAGCCAGTGAATTATTGCGGATGTTCCAGCGTGAATCGATGAATCAATCGACATATTTCGCCAGCGACATTCTGAGCCAGATACGCGATCTGCGAGGTGGTGACCGACGTGGCCACCGCTTTGCAGGCTTTGCTGTGCTAAAGGCGCCTGATATGCCCTCGGTTCTTATCGAGATGGGGTTTCTGTCAAACCGCAAGGATGAAGTTAATTTGCGTTCGCAAGCGTATCGCCGCTTGCTGTGTCAGCGTATAACCAAAGCCGTGATCAGCTATTTGCAGAAATATGGCCCTGCATGAGCAAGCGATTTATGTTGGCTGGCTATTTGACATCATCGCGACCATCTCTCATGATCGGGGCAGTTGTGGCAAATTCAGTGTTTAAATCTCAAGAAAATTGTGGCCCGTTCCGTGTCTGTTGATTCGCAAAATGATAATGATGATGCTTCTGCATATGATGCAGGGGGTGATTATGCGTCTGCGCCGGTAAAACATGCCATATCATCGCCAAATTCATGGCCTATCTTAGGCGCTATGGTAAAGGCATTTTCAATTCTTATATCGCTGGTTATCATCGCTATGGTGATTTGCGTTTCAGCTGTGCTATGGGTTTTCTGGACCTATGGAAAAGGCCTGCCTGACTATCGCCAGCTGGCAAAATATGAACCGCCAGTGTTAACCCGTATTCACGCAGGCAATGGTGCGCTTTTGGCCGAATATGCCAATGAAAAGCGGCTTTTTGTGCCGATTGATGCGATTCCACCACAATTAATTCATGCGTTTATTTCTGCCGAAGATAAGGCTTTTTACAGCCATTTTGGCCTTGATGTGAAAGCGCTGACGCGGGCAGTGGCGACGAATGTTGTCAATTACGGGCGGGGAAAACGCCTGATTGGTGCCTCGACAATTACCCAGCAGGTTACGAAGAATTTTCTGTTGACTAACGAAGTGTCGATCGATCGCAAAATCAAGGAAGCGATCCTGTCCTTACGTATGGAGCGCGCCTTTAGCAAAGATCAGATTCTGGCGCTCTATCTCAATGAAATCTATCTTGGCATGGGTAGCTATGGCGTGGCGGCGGCGGCGCTAAACTATTTTGACAAGGCATTGAACCAGCTTGACCTTGAGGAAATGGCCTATCTTGCGGCTTTGCCAAAAGCCCCCAGCAATTATCATCCGATCCGCAAAACCAAAGCGGCGGTTAATCGCCGTAACTGGGTACTGAACCAGATGCAGGAAAATGGCTATATTTCGGTTGAACAGGCTGAACAAGCTAAAAGCAAACCGCTGGTGATTGTGCCGGACACTGGTGCTGATGGTGCTGATGCCCCTTATTTCACCGAGTCAGTGCGCCGCCAGATTATGAAAAATTATGGCGAAGATGCGCTATATGGCGGGGGGTTATCGATCCGCACGACACTCGATCCGCATTTGCAGGCAGTTGCTGATACAGCTTTGGAACGTGGCCTTGAAGCACTTGATCGTCGCCAAGGCTGGCGTGGTCCGCTTGGCCGTCTTGAAGCTGGAGAAGATGTCGCAACAACGCTAGCCCGCTATCAGAAGCAACTGCGCCCAAATCATTATGCCGCCCTTGTCACCGATGTAGCGCGCCGCGAAGCCCAGATTTACGTGAATGGCAAAGCGGCAACAATTCCGTTCAAATTGGCATTTTGGGCCTATCCGCCACGCGATGCCGATGGGGTGCGCCCGCAACCGCTCAAAGACCTGCGTAAAGCGCTTTCGGCTGGCGATATTGTCATTGTCCAGCCGCCAAGCGAAACGCCTGATCTGATCCGCAATGGTTTTAAGCCAGAACCGTATCACTATGCGCTTGGCCAGCGTCCGGCGGTTGAAGGCGCAATTATTGCGATGGACCCGCATACAGGACGTCTATTGGCGATGAGTGGCGGCTATCATTATGCCGACTCCGAGTTTAATCGCGCTATACAGGCGATGCGCCAGCCGGGGTCTGCCTTTAAACCTTTTGTCTATCTGGCAGCATTGGATAATGGCTATGCGCCAACAACGCGCATTCTTGATGCGCCCCTGGTTGTTGATCAGGGGAAAGGCAAGCCGAAATGGAAACCCGCAAACTATACAAAGCGGTTTTATGGCCCATCGATCATGCGTGTTGGCATTGAAAAGTCACGCAACCTAATGACAGCGCGTCTGGCGATGAAGCTGGGCATGCCTGAAATTCAGGATTATGCGCGCCGTTTCGGCATTAATGATAATTTACCCCCGCTACTGTCAATGTCGCTTGGTGCGGGAGAAACCAATCTGATACGGCTGACTTCGGCCTATGGCATGCTGGTCAATGGCGGCAAACAGGTCACGCCAAGTCTGATCGACAGGATTCAGGATCGACATGGCAAAACCATTTATCGGCATGATGAACGGCAATGTGATGGCTGCGAAAGCGCAATATGGGATAATCAAGCTATCCCCGATTTGCCTGACACGCGCGAACAACTGACCTCGCCAGCATCAGCATTCCAGATGGTATCAATGCTTGAAGGTGTTATCCAGCGCGGTACAGGCCGTTTGTTGTCAGGAATTGATCTAGTGCTTGCAGGCAAGACAGGTACAACCAATGACAATACGAATGGCTGGTTTATTGGCTTTGCGCCAGATATGGTGGTGGGCGTGTTTGTTGGCTATGACACGCCACGCCCACTTGGCAAGCGCGAAACAGGTTCGACAGTGGCTGTGCCTATATTTGGTAATTTCATGGTCAAGGCACTTGCCGACAAACCAGTGATTCCGTTCCGGCGTCCAAATGGAATATCGATTATTCCCGTTCATGCCGAAACAGGCGAGCGGGTGCTGGCAACACATGAAAAGGCAATTCTGGAAGTGTTCAAACCAGATCAGCGACCAGGTGGCCAGTTAATTGATGCGCCAAGTGGTGCAAAGGCTAACGGGCCGGACAATGGCTTAGCGACACAGGACCTATTCTAGATCATATAAACTTGTCAGCGTGGCGTTGTCGCGTTAGGTACGTGCAAGGTTTACAGAAGAGAGAGACGATGCAGGCCGAGACCCAAGCCAAAATCGATGTTATTTCATCAACGCTGGAATTGTTGCGCAAACACGTCAATTTTGATGAAGCGGTGGTGCGCCTGAATGATCTTGAAGCGCAGACAACCTTGCCCGATTTCTGGAATGACCAGACCGTGGCGCAGAATGTCATGCGTGAAAAGAACCGACTTGAGCGCCAGATTAATCTGATCAAAGACATGCAGTCCGAAATGGACGATTGTGTTGGCTTGATCGAACTGGGGCTTGCTGAAGGCGATGATGATGTTGTAGGCGAAGCCGAAGCGGCGCTGACAAAGCTTGTTGTCGAAGCAGATAAACGCCAGCTTGAAAGCCTGTTATCTGGCGAAGCTGATGCGAATGACTGTTTTCTGGAAATACATGCTGGTGCTGGTGGTACTGAAGCGCAGGACTGGGCGCAGATGTTGGTGCGCATGTATGGACGCTGGTGTGAACAGCGTGGCTATAAGGTGCAGATGATCGAAGAAAGCGCGGGTGAGGAAGCTGGTATCAAGTCGGTTACTATGCGGATTGATGGTGAAAATGCCTATGGATGGCTGAAAACTGAGTCCGGGGTGCATCGTCTTGTTCGCATTTCGCCTTTTGATAGCTCAGCGCGACGACATACTAGTTTTGCCAGCGCATGGATTTATCCAGTGGTTGATGAAAATATTGAAATTGAGATCGAAGATAAGGATTTACGAATTGATACCTATCGTGCCTCGGGTGCTGGTGGCCAGCATGTGAACAAAACGGACTCGGCAATCCGTATCACGCATTTGCCAACCAATATTGTTGTGCAGTGCCAGAATGACCGGTCACAGCATCGCAACCGCGCTACAGCTTTTAATATGTTGAAAGCGCGCCTTTATGAGCTGGAATTACAAAAGCGTGAAGAAGCTGCATCAGATGCGGCGGCCAGCAAAACAGATATTGGATGGGGTAATCAAATTCGGTCTTATGTTCTGCATCCTTATCAAATGGTCAAGGATCTGCGCACAAATGTTGAAAAGGGCAATGCTCAGGGCGTGCTTGATGGCGATCTTGATGGTTTCATCGAGGCTAGTCTTGCCGCACGGGTTGGCATGCAACGCGACTAGCCAGAGCCAATAGATAATCACAAATGTATTTCGAACTAGCGACGGTTAGCCGCTAACGTTTCGGTGATGATGATACAAGATCATCGCGATAGGAAAGTGGACCGTAAAAGGCCGCTGAAAAATGTGCCGCCGCACGTGCTTCGATATTGAATGGTGGCTTGAGCGGGCCTTTGAAATAGCGTTTCACCAGCATATGCCAGCTACTGACCGGATCGCGGCGGTGCATGCCGCATACATAGTCAAACCAGCGTTTGCCAATCAGAACATGCCCGACTTCATCATACATGATGATGCCCAGTGCGGTGGCACTTTCATGATCGCCAACGTCATTAAGTTTATTGATCATGGTTGGTGTTACATCAAGTCCGCGCGCTTCCAGCACCAATGGGGCAATCGCCAGACGCCCCAGCAAATCATGTGCGGTTTTCTGTGCCGCTTGCCATAATCCGTCATGGGCAGGCAGATCACCATATTGCGCATCAAGTAAAGCCAGCCGGTCATTCAGCATCAGAAAATGGCGTGCTTCATCATCGGCAACCGATAGCCAGTCATGATAAAAATCGAGTGGCAATCGCTGGTCAAGAAAACGACAAGCCATATCAAGCGCCAAATCAATTGCATTCAGTTCGATATGGGCGATCGCATGGATCAGCGCAACACGCCCAGCAACGCCGCCAGTGATGCGACGCTTTGGCACATCACCCGGGCGGCGTAATTCGGGCGTGAGCGGGCGTCCTGGACGATCTGGCGGCGGGCAATCACCAATAGTGGTGATGTTGCCACCACGCCATTCAGCGACCAATGCCCGCGTTTTACGCGCTTTTTCCGAAGCATCTTGGGTGGCAATACAGTCAACAATGCCATCAGTCAGCGTAGCGTGGCTCATATCAATTTTTTACTCATATATGCTTTTATAGGGCACGCGCTGCCTCAAGGACTGCGGTGGCATGGCCATCAACTTTTACTTTAGGCCAGACTTCGGCCACATTGCCACTGGCATCAATCAGAAAGCTGGCGCGTTGAATGCCCATATATTTTTTGCCATACATTGATTTTTCTACCCAGACGCCGAATTGCTCGCAAACGTCACTTTCATGATCAGCGCCTAGCAAACAGGTCAGGCCGTATTTTTCACGAAACTTGGCTTGTTTGGCAGGTGTGTCTTTGGAAATACCAATCACCACACAGTTGGTGGCGGCAAAATCATCCATCAATTCTGAAAAGGCAATTGATTCCTTTGTGCATCCGGATGTGTCTGCCCGTGGAAAGAAAAACACCACCATTTTTTTGCCATGATGATCTGCGACATTGAAATCATCTTTATCGGTAGGTACGACGAATTGGGGAACAGCCATTCCAGTTTCAAGCATATTGAAATCTCCGGTTTTTCTTGGGTCGGATTAATGTTAGCACTCTAATCTATTAAATAGGAATGATGGTGGTGTCTGCAAGACAATGCTATCTTGTCGATAGCATACACTTAATCTAGTGCGATAAAATAACAGGAGTAAGACGGGTGTCTCTAGTGGGCCACACATCAGGCGCAGACAAGGTGAAACTCGTATTCACGACATTACTGCTTATTATTGTTCTGATTGCCGGTATCGTTGGTTATATCATCGTTCAGGCAGGGGGTTTGCGTCAATATCTGGAATATGAACTGTCCAAAGTGTCACCTGTTGTTTCAGCCGAGGTTGGTTCGGCGCGCTTTGCATTTTCCATTTCACCAACGCCAATATCGGTAAAGGCAGAAAATATAACATTCAGCTTTGACGATGGTGCAGTCATCGTACCTGAAGGTGAGGTCAAATTCGGTTTCAAAAGTCTGTGGACAGGTATGCCGCTGGCACTCAATTTGCGCGGCATGGAAATTCATCTTGTCAAATCAGCTACTGGCTGGTCGGGATCTGAATCTACCGCATTGTTTAGCGCCTTAGTTGGGGCCTCGTCTGACGGCGATGCGAATCTTGCTACTGCCACCGTGGCAGAAAATACACCTACCTTTAATTTCAAAGGCCTTAAACATATCAGCATTGAAACCGATCTTGTGACGGTGTCAGATGATACAGGTGCGTTGGCGCCGATTCAGCTTACCGGTATTTATATAGATTCCCAGCTTGAAGAGTCCGGCCAAATTATTGGTGGCATTCGGGGGCAAAGACTGATTGATGGTGTTGATGCGGGGACATTGACGATCACATTTGCTGGTTTGCCGAATGGTGAAGATTTTATTACCGATATAACTGCTGATGAACTTAATTTGGCAGATATTGCAGAGTATCTTGATATTTCAATGATTAGGCAAAGCCATTTTGGAACCTTGTCTGGTTTTTTAAAAGTGCAGATGAGTCATGCGACTGTCACATCGGTATTTGGTGATGTCATTGTTGCTGATGGCTATCTTTCACAAACAGCCAGTAGACAGCGCGGCGCGTTCAAATCTGCCGAAATTGCTTTTAACTATCTTAGTCACATTGATGTTGCGACGGTATCAAAGGCGCAGATTCTGCTTGATGATGATCGGTCTTTTGCCTTTTCCGGTGAGGTTGAAAAGCTCAGCGCGCCCACGCCAATTTTGTCAGGTAAAATTGATGCAAACAGCGTGCGGTTACAATCGGTTTTTGATGATTGGCCAGATGACCTTGCGCCGATGATCAAGGCGCAATTACAAAGCCAATTTTCTGGAGGAATCGTCAGTAATCTTGGCGCTGAATTTATTGGGGCATTCAACCGCGATACGTCGATCTTAAAACTATCAAAGCTTGATATGACAACAAAGTTTGACAGTGTGCGCGCCAATTTATCTGCAGGTCAGATTCGACGCATTGTTGGCACAGTCGATGGCACCATGGATATCAATATCGGTGTTGGTGGAGAAATTCTGGGTGCCAATGTGGCACTTGACCTTAAAAATGGTTCATTATTGCTGGAGGATTTTGCGAAATCCGTTTCGATTAATAAAGCCACGCTAGACATGGCTTTTCATGAAGGTGATCTCAAGGTTGATTCATTTACGGCTGATCTTGCTGAGGCGGGTGCTATCAAGCTGAGTGGTAATATGTTTATCGCATCCGACTGGACGCCGAATGATTTTAGCATGAGTCTGGAAGCTGAAAATCTGGATGCGCGCTTTTTTCAGGCGTTATGGCCGCAATGGGCGTTGGCGAAAACACGACGTTGGATGCATGATAATCTTTTGACAGGGCATCTTGAAAATGCGCGCATCTCGATAGCAGGTGCCCTTTCGCCAGAGACCCAAAAGCCGGTATTGCGTGATTTGTCAGGCACTGGTTCCTATAAGGATGCGACCGTAAGATGGGCATCAAACATGCCGCTTATCACCGGTGTTGATGCGGATCTTGTTCTGGATAACACGGCCTTGAATATAACCACGTCTTCGGGCCAGCTTGAAGATTTTACACTTGATAGCGGGCGGGTGACAATTGGTCCGGTTCTGACCACCGGGGAAAGAACGGTTGACCTATCCCTGAAAGCAGAGGGTGGGCTGGTAACAGCGCTTGATATTTTTAAACGTACGGGGCGCTCGAAAGTGGGTGCAATCGACCTTGAAAAAATGACCGTAAATGGCACCACCGAATTGTCACTTACAACGCGCTTTCCATTGCGCAAGGGTGCTAAATTTGCCAATGCCGAGACCGCGGTCAATGCCACCACGCGCAATGCCACCATCACTGGCCTGCCTTTTGGAATTGACCTACAGGCGACATCAATGATCGCCTCATTTGAAAAGAACAAGGTTGATATTACCGGTGATGCCAGCGTTTTTGACATGCCAACCAGCTTTACCTTTAAAACTAATGCGGCGACGCGCGAAGTGAATTTTGTAGGACAATTTGAATCGTCGCCAATTTTGACAGATATTTTTACAAAAATGTCCGGGTTGGATATTGCTGGTAATGCCAGTGCAAAGATTGGTTTTAACTCGTCCACCGGATGGAATAATGCCCAGATCAATCTATCGACCAATCTGACCGATGCGTCGATCAATGTGCCGATTCTGAACTGGGCTAAATTTCCGGCTGAAGACGGCACTGTGAGTGCCAGCTTTATTCTGCGGAACGGGGTGGTTACAGCCATACAGGATATTGATCTGTCACTGGGAACCTTGGCGGCCAAGGGACAATTGGCATTAGGTTTAGATGGCAGTGTGCAAGCGGCCTTTTTCAACAAGCTTACAATGCCAGGTAATGATATCCGCGATTTGATTATCGAAACAAGCGAGAATGGCGGCTGGAATGTCAGTGCCGCCGCCCGCACGATTGATCTCGTGCCATTGCGCCGCAACAAGGGTATTGGCGGGGGGGTGCCGGTTACTTTTGATGTAACGGCAGACACGATTTTTATCGATGCGCAAAACGCATTATCCGGACATATTCAAGGGTCTCGCGATGATGCTGGTAATGGTCAGGCGGTATTTTCTGGCACGTTGCTGGCCAGAGGCAAACCACTGGTCAGCGAAGGTCAGATGACGGTTGATTTTGGTCCACGCGGAGATCAGCTTCGGGGTGCTGGCCTGATTGGTGGCGCAGAAACGCAAATTAACTTTAATGGAAATAATAACGATCAGGCTGTTCTTGTGCTGACATCTAAAAATGCGGGACGGATGCTATCCGGGCTTGGGGTTACCGATGCAATCCGTTCTGGAACAATCCGGCTGGAGAATAATTTCATCAGCAAAGATTTTTCGTCGTTCAACACCAATATCAAAATTTCCGATTTTAATGTGGTTGAAGCCCCACGAGCAATCCGCATATTTTCGCTTTTAGGGCCAGCAGGAATCATTGGTCTGGTTGAAGGAGAAGGCACCGCGTTCAGCAGTGGCGTCGCTAGGTTTGAAAAGCGCGGCGCAGATATTTCTATCTCGCGGATGGAAGCAAGCGGTGGTGCGGTGAGTGTTGCCGTTGTTGGGCGTTTTAATAAGGACACGCGTCACATGGATATTGCTGGAAATGTGGTTCCCGCCAGCCAGCTTAGCAAATTAATCGGGGCTGTCCCGTTGCTTGGTAATGTACTGACCGGCATTGATAAGACAGGCATTTTCACAACACAGTTCAGTATGGTCGGCGATATTGACGATCCAAAAACATCGATCAATGCGGCGTCATTGGCACCAGGTGTGTTGCGTGATCTGTTCAGTCCAGAGTGGCTGAAGCGCGAGAGCGAGCGTCTTTTTGGCGCTGAAGCGAACTAGCCAGCCACCAGCATGGCATGACGTTTTTTGCCCGCTGAAATCTTGGCCTTGCCATCGATAAAATCAGCCATTGTCAGACGCATATTTTCGTCATTCACGGCAATGTCATTGACCCGCGCTCCACCGCCACGGATCAAGCGTCGCGCTTCGCCATTTGACGTGGCAAAACCAACAATGTTCAGCGCTTCGATCATGTCCAGCCCATCGGCCTGATCGGCAGCAAGGCTGAATTGCGGCAAGCCATCGGAAACGCCAGATCCAGCAAATGTTTGCTGGGCTGTCTGCATGGCATGTGCGGCGGCGTCCGAACCATGACATAAAGCTGTCGCTTCATTTGCCAGCACGATTTTGGCGTCATTAATGTCGGCACCTTCAAGCGCGGCTAACTGGTTCACTTCATCCATTGGTAGTTCGGTAAACAGGGCCAGAAAACGGCCAACATCGGCGTCTTCGGTGTTACGCCAGAACTGCCAGAAATCAAATGCTGATAATTTATCTTCATTCAACCAGACAGCACCATCGGCAGATTTGCCCATCTTGGCACCTGAAGCTGTGGTGATAAGCGGTGATGTAAGGCCAAAAACTTCCTGCGCATCAACGCGGCGGGTAAGGTCAATGCCAGTGACAATATTGCCCCACTGATCCGATCCGCCCATCTGTAACAAACAGCCATAACGGCGGCGTAGCTCCAGAAAATCATAGGCCTGAAGTATCGCGTAATTGAATTCCAGAAACGAAAGTGGCTGTTCGCGATCAAGCCGGATTTTGACCGAATCCATGCTCATCATACGGTTGATGGAAAAATGTGGGCCAAAGTCGCGTAAAAAACGGATATAGCCAAGCGTATCAAGCCAGTCAGCATTATCAACCATGATCGCGTCGGTTGGGCCATCACCAAATTTAAGGTATTTTTCAAATACCGTCTTGATACCGTTCTTGTTTGCCTCGATGTCCTGATCTGAGAGTAATGGGCGCGCTGTATCTTTGCCTGATGGGTCGCCTACTTTGGTCGTGCCACCCCCCATAAGTACAATCGGCTTATGGCCAGTTTTTTGCAGGATGCGCAACATCATGATCTGTACCAGCGATCCGACATGCAAGCTATCCGCCGTGCAGTCAAAGCCGATATAGGCAGGTATAACCTTGTTACTGGCCGCATCGTCCAGTGCCTCAATATTCGTGGCCTGATGAATATAGCCACGTTCGGTATATTGCCGGATAAGATCTGATCTATTGGTCATGTTATTCAACTTAAATATAGCCGTAAGCGGCGTTACAAAGTGCTTGTCTGCAATCAGGCAAGCGGGTCGAAATCATCTTCGTTAATCGAGTCGTTCAGATAAGCTTCAACGCGTTCGATCATCGGGTCAAGATGCTCGGTAAAGTAGTGGTTTGCACCTGGCAGAACATCGACAGTGATATTGACGCCTTTTTGAATCGAAAGACGTTCAACAAGTTTTTCGACACTTTCGGGTGGTACTTGTTCATCAAGTTCGCCATGCATGATTAATCCCGATGCTGGACAAGGTGCCAAAAACGAGAAGTCATGCGTAACAGCAGGTGGTGTCACCGAAATAAAGCCCTGAATTTCGGGGCGGCGCATCATTAGTTGCATGCCAATCCATGATCCAAATGAAAAGCCAGCTATCCAGCATTGACGTGACGACGGGTTTTGTGCCTGCAACCAATCCATGGCGGTCGCGGCATCGGATAATTCGCCTTCACCATTGTCATATATGCCCTGACTTCGGCCAACGCCACGGAAATTGAAACGCATGACAGAAAAACCGCGCGCCTGAAACAATTTGTAAAGCGCATAGGTCACCCGATTGTTCATGGTGCCGCCTTTATCTGGCTCAGGATGCAAAATCAGCGCCGTTGGGGCATCGTTTGCTTCGGCTGGCATGTAGCGACATTCAAGGCGACCTTCAGGGCCGTTAATGATGACCTCAGGCATATTTTTTCTGCTCCACTTGTGCTATTTAATGAACGGCTTATATCTTAATAAGGCGCGGTCGCCAAGTCAGCTTTGTGCAGATCGTTAACCAGATGAAAGAAAATGCAATTATGTTTGCAAAACTGAACCGTGATCTAAAGGCAATAATGGCGCGTGACCCCGCGGCCAGCAATCGTTTTGCTGCGGTAATTCTGTATCCAAGTTTTCATGTGATGGTTGCCTATCGTTTATCGAACACTTTGTGGAAAATGGGGCTAAAGTTTATTGCGCGCTGGATCATGCAGATTGCCCGTTGGCTGACCGGCATCGAAATTCACCCAGGCGCGACAATCGGATGCGGGTTCTTTGTCGATCATGGGTCTGGCGTCGTGATCGGCGAAACGGCTGTAATCGGCAATAATGTAACATTGTATCAGGGTGTCACGCTTGGCGGTGTTTTGCCAGCTGTCGATGCCGAATCCCAACGATCGGTCAAGCGTCATCCGACATTGGGTGATGATGTGATTGTTGGTTCGGGTGCCCAGATTCTGGGAAATATCACGGTCAATCGTTGCGCACGTGTTGGCGGTAATTCGGTGGTCACCAAAGATGTGCCAGAAGGGGCAACCGTTGTCGGTGTTCCTGCGCGTCAGATGACCAGCAAAAAGGCAAGCAAAACCGTCGATGATAGTTTTCAGCCCTATGCAGTACATGATATGGCCAATGCCGACCCGCGCGAGCGCATCATCACAGCTCTGGTTGATGAGGTGCAAAGTTTGCGTGCCCGTCTAAATGATATGGAAGACCGTATGTCGGCAACCCAGCTTCATGACAAGGCTGGTAAAACTAGCCGCCCAAGTGGCCGTTCCCGAAAATCTTAATTGTCTTTTTTTAACATTTAGCCGGAACCAAGTTTGATGGGAACGTCGCCGCTTTATTTTGACAACAACGCTACAGCGCCGCTTCGTGCCGAAGCATCGGCGGCGATGCATAAGGCGATGGGTGCGCCTGCGAACCCGTCATCGGTGCATTCGTTTGGCCGTAGCGCGCGTCTGACCGTTGAGGCGGCGCGTGAATCAGTTGCCTTGCTAGCGGGTTCAAGAGCCGCGGATGTGGTGTTTACCAGCGGTGGTACCGAGTCCAATAATCTGGCTCTGGCAGGCTTTGATCATGTTGTTATGTCGGCGATTGAGCATGATTCGGTGCGCGCTAGTGCCTTGAATGCCAGTATCATCAATGTGACGCCCGATGGCATAATTGATTTGGATCACGCGCGTGATGTATTGGCTGGATTACCTGATGAACAAAGGCCAAAAACCATTCTGTCAGTTATGGCGGCAAATAATGAAACCGGTGTTATTCAGCCATTGGCCGAACTTGCCGCGCTAGCGCATGAAAATAATATCGCCGTGCATAGCGATATGGTGCAGTTACTGGGCAAGGATCATTTTAACTTTGCCGCGCTGGATCTTGATTATGCCAGCCTGTCAGCGCACAAAATTGGTGGGCCAACGGGTGTGGGGGCTTTGCTGGTAAAGCCAGGAAATGCGCTGACCAGTTTGCTACGGGGCGGTGGTCAGGAGCAGGGGCGGCGGTCAGGAACAGAAAATTTTATCGGTATTGCTGGTTTTGGTGCCGCTGCAACAGCCGCTTTTGGCGATGTTGCCCATTATGATGCCATGTCAAAATGGCGGAATCAATTTGAAAATGTGATGCGAAAGACCGTGTCTGGCGCACATGTTTTTGGCCACCAGGCTTTGCGCCTAGGCAACACCAGTTGTCTTGCTATTGCAGGCAAGTCTGCCGAAACAATGGTTATGGCGCTTGATATTGCCGGTGTGGCCATCAGCGCCGGGTCTGCCTGTTCTTCAGGCAAGGTCAAATCAAGTCATGTGCTGGCTGCGATGAAGGCTGGTGATCTGGCAGGTCAGGCTGTGCGTATTTCTGGCGGTTGGCAAACAAAGCAAACTGACTTTGAAAGGCTTGCAGATGTCTTTCTTGAGTTGTACAAGCGGTAGAATTTAGGTCGGCACTAGATAGCAGTCCGGCGACATAACCAGTTGAAATAGGAGTTGTGACGGCGATGCCAAACATCATTTTTGTAAAGTCAGATGGCACCGAACATAATGTCAGCGTTAATGATGGTGTGAGTATAATGGAAGCAGGCCGCGATGCCAATCTTGGCATTGAAGGCACATGTGGGGGCTGTTTATCCTGTGCAACCTGCCATGTGATTGTTGATGCGGATTGGTTCGCCAAAACCGGTGGGCCAAGCGAGGATGAAGAAGACATGCTCGATCTTGCCTTTGGTTTGACCGAAACGTCACGTTTGGGTTGCCAGCTGAAAATGTCGGCTGAGCTTGATGGATTACGCCTGACAATTCCGGATGATATGTAGGGATTATTTCAATGTCTGTAGCTGAAACAGCTAGCAAAAATTTGATTGCCGCTGACGCAACTGCGTCAGTGCAGACTAATGATGTGCCAGCAGATCATTCAACAGCTAAAAACTCGCTTGGCTTTACCAAAGCGCCCGGTGATACGCGTGTTGTCGTGGCGATGTCGGGTGGTGTTGATTCATCGGTGACTGCCGCGATGTTGCATGATGAGGGTTATGAAGTCATTGGCATTACCTTGCAGCTGTATGATCATGGGGTTGCGGTTCAGGCCAAGGGTGCCTGTTGTGCCGGCATTGATATTCATGATGCGCGGACGGTTTCGGCGCGGCTGGGTATTCCGCATTATGTACTGGATTATGAATCCAAGTTCCGCGATCAGGTGATGGAAGATTTTGCCGATAGCTATTTGCGCGGTGAAACGCCTATTCCCTGTGTGCGCTGTAACCAGACAGTCAAATTTACCGATCTGCTGACAACCGCACGCGAACTTGGTGCCGATTGTCTGGCCACGGGTCACTATGTCCAGCGGCTTGAAACACCCGATGGTCCGGTATTACGGCGCGGTGTTGATGGGTCTAAAGATCAATCCTATTTTCTGTTTGCGACAACTGCCGAGCAAATGGATTATCTGCGCTTTCCACTTGGTGGTCTGACCAAGGATGAAACCCGCGATCTGGCGCGTAAATATGGCTTGGCGGTGTCCGAAAAGCCCGATAGCCAAGATATATGCTTTGTACCGAATGGCCGCTATGGTGATGTTGTGCGGCGCTTGCGGCCAGGTGCGGTCGAAGCGGGTGAAATTGTGCATCTTGATGGTACGGTTCTAGGCCAGCATAAAGGTGTGATTGATTATACGATTGGTCAGCGCCGCGGGCTGGGTATTGGCGGGCGCAAGGATGCTGACGAGGCGGAGGGCCCCCTTTATGTAGTAGGCATTGATGCAGCAACGCATCGTGTCATTGTTGGCCCACAAAGTGCGCTTGCCTGTTTTGAAGTGCATTTGAACGAAACCAGTTGGGTTGCTGGTGGCGGCGCACCCGCATCAGGCTATCCCGTGCTGGCACGGTTGCGCAATACGGCACCAGCGATGCCAGCCTTGCTGGAGGCAGGTGCAGACGGATGCGCGGTTGTGCGTCTGGATGCGCCGCAATTCGGCATTGCCGTGGGGCAGGCGGCGGCAATCTATGATGCGGCTGATCCGGAAAATCTGCTTGGTGGTGGTTGGATTTCTGCCGCGCCGCTTGCGGGTGCTGAAATAGCCGCTATATGATCCAAAACGGGTGCTAAATCCTATTAAAGTATGCTGTCATCGTCGGGTTTCGTGGTGGCTGACTGTTTGACGCGTTTCGCCGTGGATTTGTTACGCCGTGATTTGCGCGGGGGATGAAGAAAGGCTTCCCATTCCTGGCGGTCTTCAAGATCGGATAGATGCACATCTAAAGCGCGGTTGGCGATCTGAATTTCCAACATGAAAAGCGACATGGCGACCATCAGTAGCACGATGCCGGTAAAGAACAACCAGTTACCAAAGGAAACATAATCCAGATACATGGCAATCATTGCCGAAAGCGCCGCCACAAAGGCTGTCGCCGCACAGGTCTGGACAATACCGATCAGTTGCAGGCGTTTACGCAGGCTGGCGATCTGGCGCAAAAAGCGCGAGGCGTCATCTGGCGTCGTGTTATCACGGATCACATTGTCATGCAGATGACGGATCAGAGTAGCGAGCACCGAATAGCGGTTGCCAAAATTGATCATCATCAGGGGAATGGCGGGAAATAACACGCCAATAATCAGAATATCCTGTTGCATAGCTACCTCAATAAAACAGGGCTAGCATAGCCGCTTTAATAGGCTGACTCCAGTGGTTAGATGCGGGGGCTGAACGCCGATTGCGGCTAATCTATCTGGCGGTACCCATAAGCCCAAGTTCAAGCAGACCGTCAATTATATATTGCACCGAAAGTGCCGCCAGAATAATGGCAGTGACTCGCGAAAACACCGAGGCGATACGCGGATCGATGAAATTCTGTGCAAGGCCGGTTAGCACCAATATCACCGCTGTTGTCCCCATGACAGCGCCCAGTGCGCCATAGCCAATCAGGCTTTGCGCCGCATCGCCCGACAAATCGGCAGACACCACCATTACCGATGTGATCGCCGCAGGACCCGCAAGAAGCGGAATTGCCAGTGGAAAGACAGCCACATTTTCAGTAGAAGCGGTGGCTTTGTCACTGCCTTGTTTTTTGCGCTTTTGCCGTTTGGCCGACAGCATATCTAGCGACACCAGCAACAGAATGATGCCACCAGCAATTTTAAAGGCGGTGATCGAAATGCTGAGATAAACAAGTATCCAGCTACCACATAGCGCGAAAAACAGCATGATGCCAAAGGCCACTAGCGAACATTCCAGCGCGGTTCGTGTTTTGGCGGTACGGTCAAGATGCTGGGTTACCGCCAGAAAAATGGGCGCATTGCCAATCGGATCTATAACCACGAAATAGACGATAAAGGCAGTGATGAAACTTTCTAGCATGATGGTTTCCCTTATGGCCCGAATGATGAGACATATGCCCGCGCCATGAAAGCGGTAATTAAGTGACAAGTTTGACATAACAGCACTTGACCTAGCTACGCCTATCGCATTAAAACTCCCCACGCAAGGTCGAAACCAAAGATATTTGACCAACGCCATGTGGCGGAGTAGCTCAGCTGGTTAGAGCAGCGGAATCATAATCCGCGTGTCGGGGGTTCGAGTCCCTCCTCCGCTACCATTTTTCCTAGAGATTTCATTAGTAAAATCAACGCTATAGATAAGGTCATCACCTCAATGTGATTTCCAATGATTCTACTGATTCAGGGTGTTTTGTCAAACTGC
>NZ_CAXBVX010000010.1:0-34128 GCF_963979125.1 uncultured Candidatus Puniceispirillum sp. | reverse complement strand
GACCAGATTAGAGATTTTTCAGTTCTCCTATAACGCCGATAATTATGGCGTTCTGTTGCATTGCCCAGACAGCGGTGATACGGCCTGTATTGATGCCGGCGATGCCACCGCAACCGAAGCGGCACTGACACAATCTGGATGGTCATTAACGCATCTGTTTATCACGCATCACCATGGCGATCATACAGCTGGTTTAACCTCATTAAAAGCAACGCATAACGCTCATGTTATCGGGCCACCGCCACGTTCGACGCCAATTTCCGGCATTGATCACGCAGTGTGGGATGGTGACAGCTTTGAATTTGCCAATCGACAAGTGCATGTGATTGCGACACCTGGTCATACCACTGACATGATTAATTTCTATCTGCCTGATGAGAAGATTGTCTTTACCGGTGACACGCTTTTTGCCCTTGGATGTGGTCGTGTCTTTGAAGGTAGTTTTGATATGATGTGGAATAGTCTGGAAAAACTGCGGGCGCTACCTGATGACATCATTATCTATTGTAGCCACGAATATACGCAGGCAAACGCCGATTTTGCCATTACGGTTGATCCGCATAATGATGCACTTAGCAAACGCCGTGAGCAGGTCATAGAACAGCGCGCAAACAATATCGCAACTGTGCCAACTATCATGTCGGTGGAAAAGGCAACGAATCCGTTTCTGCGGCCTGATGACCTGTTAATCCGCGCGCATCTAGACATGGCGCATGCCAGCAATGCCGATGTGTTTGCCGAAATACGCCGCCGCAAGGATGCGTTCTAGTCGCCAGAACAGACTTTATTATTCGGGACAACTATAGCTGTCTTTCATGGCACCCCATATCAGCAATGTTGCTGCAAAATCAAGATTGCTTTCGGGTCGTTGCATCCATTTCATCGTTGTTGCTTTGAGTGCATCAGGCTGAATGCCCTCAGGCATGCAAAAGACGCGCTTATTATCAGATGATTTTTCACTAAACAGATCAACCGTGGTAAAAGCATCAACCGCCCCCGTGATATAGACAATGCAAATAGCATCATCAGTCGGGTTTTGTGATGTGCAATAAAGTTTTAACGCATTGCCATCAATAAAATCAGCATGGGCAATTGTTGGTGCCGCCACAGCACCTGTTATCATCAGCAAGCATGAAGCCAGCAGATGTTTCACTGTCGAAAAAAGCGGTAAAATCTTTGGCATGTAAACTCCGTACACTCTATGAATCTCGCAACCAATCTTGCCTATAGACCCGTATCCAAAATAATTTTTGGTGGGGCGATACCTTCGTGAATATCCATAAATGATTTTGCCCCTTCACCAAGTGGCCGCAATTCAGCCCAGCCCTCGCCCGTGACCACACCATCGGCAAGCAATGACAAGCTTTCCGCAAAATCCTGTTCACTATAGCAATAGCTACCTTGAAATATAATTTCCTGTAGGGTAATGCGCCGCGTATCCAGACCATCCGCATTATCCTGCAAGCCAATATGAACGATCACCCCGCCTGGTGTAACCAGCGCCGAGGCGGTTTTACGCGTTACCGCCGCACCCACCGCATCGATAATGATATCAACAGGCTTGTCATCCGGCGTTTCATTAAGTGGATCATAAGCTCGTGCGCCAGTAGCTTTTTCAAGCATGTCACGACGAAGCGGATTAATTTCGGCAATCCACAGATCAGCATAGCCAAAATGACGAGCAACCTGCGCACATAAAAGCCCAATAGCCCCGCCACCCAGAACCACAAGGCGACTTTCGCTAGGTGCTTTTACAGCTGATTTCATACCAAGGCGGACAGTATGCACCGCACAGGCAAGTGGTTCGGCAAGTGCCGCTTGCGCAAAGCCAAGATGATCTGGCAGGACTGTCAGATTGGTGGTCTTGATGGCAACCTGTTCAGCAAAAGCGCCAGGCACCCGCATGCCTATCAATTCGCGGGACGGGCAAAGATGCGTTGTCCCTGCAACACAGGCTGGGCATGTACCACAGGTCATCAGCGGATTAATAGCAACACGTTTGCCTTTATCAGGGCCAGAAACAACATGCCCAACAGCTTCATGTCCAAGCACAAGCGGAGGCACCCGGCGCGCATCATGGCCATGCCACGCATGCATATCCGAGCCGCAAATACCACAAAATGCCAGATCAACAATGGAATCATGCGCACCAGCAACAGGCGCAGGCACATCACGAATTTCACTTTCCATTGTACCTGTGTAAACAAGCGCTTTCATTTTGCTGTATATCCCCCGTCAACAGGTAATGTCTGCCCTGTCACATAGCCACTTGCATCCGATGCAAAAAACAGCAACGGACCACGTAAATCACTTAGTTCACCATTGCGTCCCATAGCTGTATTGCGAGCATGATGATTGGCAAGATCAGAATTATCAAATACAGGAGCAGTCAGTTCAGTTGGGAAAAACCCAGGTGCGATCGCATTTGCCATGATGCCATGCCGTGACCATGCTTCAGCCATGGCGCGTGTAAGCTGAACAATACCCCCTTTGGCCGCCCCATAAGCAATGCCATTTTCAAACGCGCGAGTCGATTGTAATGACGCAATGTTAATAATGCGCCCCCAGCCAGCTTTTTTCATATGCGGAACAAAAGCTTGCGCCACCAAAAAGGGCACGGACAAGTTCAGGTGAATTGTGTCCTGCCATAATTCAGGCGAAATATCATCAGCCGATCTGCGATGGTTAACACCAGCTGCATTGACGATTATATCGGGTTTTATACCAGCGTCATGACACGCTGTTTGCAGGCCACTGATAGCATCTGCACCAACAAGATTTAGCGCAATTGACGTACCATCATACCCCGCAAGCACAGCATCAAGGCGATCCTGACGTCGGCCGACAAGCGCTAGTCGCGCGCCAGCCTTGCCAAGTTCCCCAGCCATGAACGCACCAATACCACTGCTGGCGCCAGTAACAAGCGCGGTTTTGCCCGCTAGCGAAACAGTGATATCGGCGTTAGTGCTCATGACTAACCCAGATTCTCACCTGGGAAATATTTACGCAACCTGACATCAGCAGCACGTGCGTGACCTTCCATGCCTTCAAGCCGCGAAATACGTGCCGCAGCCGCACCGACTTCGCGGTTGGCTTCGCGCGTCATACGCTGGGTTGTGACAACCTTCATAAATTTATGCACTGACAGGCCACCTGTATAATGGGCTGCCCCTTTGGTTGGCAGAATGTGATTGGTGCCTGAGCATTTATCACCATAGGTCACGGTTGTTTCCTCACCAACAAACAGGGAACCATAATTTTCTAGGCGATCCATATACCAGTCATCTTTGGATGTATGAACTTCGAGATGCTCGGCAGCATATTCGTCGGACACTGTTGCAACCTCTTCATCCGTATCACACAGAACAACCTCACCATAATCCCGCCATGCGGCAGTCGCAGCATTACGCGCAATTTCAGGTAATGCATCAATATGCTTTTCCATCTGACCCATCACATCATCGGCAAGCTTCTGTGACGTGGTAAATAGCCATGCTGGCGAATCTGGGCCATGTTCAGCCTGACTGACAAGATCTTCAGCAACAACTGCCGGATCAGCGCTTTCATCAGCAATAACCGCAATTTCTGTTGGGCCTGCAAACATATCGATACCCACACGGCCATATAGGCTACGCTTGGCTTCGGCGACAAAACGGTTACCAGGACCAACCAGAATGCGGGCTGGCTTGCCGGTAAACAGACCAAAGGCCATTGCCGCGATACCTTGCACGCCGCCTAATGACAAGATAGTGTCTGCCCCGCATAAATTCATGGCGTAGAGAATAGCTGGGTTTGGCCCAGCTTCACCATTCGGTGCTGAACAGGCAACAATATGCTTTACGCCAGCTACCTTTGCCGTTGCGATCGACATAATCGCCGACGCCACATGCGCATAACGGCCACCTGGAACATAGCAACCAGCTGTTTCGATCGGAATCAGCTTTTGGCCAGCCCACAAACCTGGTGACAATTCGGTCTCGAACGACTTGATCGAGTCGCGCTGGGCTTCGGCGAAAGTACGCACACGGTCAAGCGAGAACTGGATATCGTCTTTCAATTGTGGTGACACAGCATCAGCGGCGGCGGCTATTTGCTCGGCGCTAACCACTGCATTTCCACTATATCCATCAAGCTTGCGACCATACTCAAGTGCTGCTTCCTCGCCACCAGCTTCGATAGTAGCAAGCATCTCAGCAACAATTTTTTGCGTTTCATCCGTGCCGGTTTGCGGCGTTTTTGACGCTTTCTTCAGATACGTAACTGTCATGTTTAAAAGTCCTATTTTCCGTAAATATATTCAGGTAACCACAATGCGATTTCCGGGAATGAGAAGATCAGCGCAAGTCCGATCAACTGAATCACCATAAATTGCATCATGCCAAAGTAAATGTCTTTCAAATCCCATTCAGGCACAACACCCTTGAGGAAATAAGCTGACAAGGCGACAGGCGGACTGAGCCACGCTGTTTGCAGATTGACCGCCACCAGAATGCCGAACCATGTCAGATTAATATCAAGTTTTACCAGAACTGGAATCAAAATCGGTACAATAATGAGTACGATCGGCACCCATTCCAAAGGCCAGCCTAACAAGAAAATCAAAGCCATAATGATGACCAGCACCATCGTTGCCGAGAGATCCCATGCAAGCAGGAATTCAGTAAGAAGCATTGGTGTTCCAAGGCGAGAAAATACTGCACCAAAGAAATTGGATGCCGCCACTAGGAACAAAATCAGAACCGAAATTTCCAGCGTTTTCAGCAACGCCTCATAGAACATCTTTGATGTGAGTTTGCGATAAGCAATGGTCAGAACTAATGCGCCAAACGCTCCACAACCAGCACCTTCGGTCGGTGTTGCCCAGCCAAACAAAATTGATCCCAAAGCAAAAGCAACCAGTGCCGATGGTGGCACCAACCCCATAAAAAATTCGTACCATAGATCGGAGAAGAAAAAGCCAGCCGGCTTATTCTTTTTTACCCAGATGGACGCGTAATACATCAAGCCCATCCAGCCAATCGGAATCAGGATTGACGAGAATGGGAATATGCCTTGAAGACTGCCAGACAGGCCTTTTACGATCAAAGTGAACAAGATGATAATTGATGAAATCACCATTGTAGCTTCTAGCCAGTAAAAGGAAGATGTAACTGGTTGATTCTGAGGTGGTAAAATTGGGCCTAGCGAAGGATTGAGCCAGCACCGAATCAACGCATAGGCGGCATACATTGAAGCCAACATAATGCCAGGAACAATCGCGGCTGCAAACAAATCGGTAACCGGAACCTGCAATACCGGCCCCATCACAACAAGCATGATCGAGGGCGGAATCAGAATGCCCAGCGTACCACCAGCGGTAATTGTGCCCGCAGCAAGGCGGACATCATAACCAGAACGATTCATTGTTTTGGCAGCCATGATACCCAGAATGGTAACTGACGCCCCCACAATACCTGTTGCCGCCGCAAAAATGGTTGATACAAAAAGCACCGCCAGATATAGCGCACCACGTGTACGTGACAACATCAACTGAACCGAGGTGAACAGACGTTCCATCAGGCCAGCCTGTTCCATCATGATGCCCATGAACACAAATAACGGCACCGCAGCTAGTGTCTGTTCAAGCATCACATTATTGAACTGCAAGGTTTGTAGATAAAAAACCATCTTGCCGCCAAAACCCCATGCCCCAAACACAAAGCCTAGGAAAATAAGCGTAAATGAAATCGGGAATCCAACAAAAATGGCAAGCAACATAACGGCAATCATGATGACGCCAATCATTGGTTGCGACAGCCCCCCAGCACCTTTCAGACCGCTGTCAAACAAACCGCCAAGGGTGATGATATCGGGGAAAAATACATTCCCAAAAACCAATGCCAAACCAATGATATAGACAGGCAGGAATTGCACAAGCCGACGTTGTGCTGTGCCGCCCATCTGGTGGCAACAGCGTAATAATTCAGCAATACCCTGAACCAGTAATAAAAACGCGCCGATTGGCATCGCTGAACGCGCAGGCGCCAAAGGTGCCATAAGCGCGGTATCCATTGAACGTTCCCATGTTACCCATGCCTTGACTGTGTAATCCATCGACACCCAGAAAAAGAACAGCAACGCCGGAAAGTAAAAAAATAAATAAAGGGACGCATCTACAATCGCCTGAGTACGTGGTGACCATGTGCGAAACAGAAAGTCAGCGCGGATATGTACGCCGCGCATCAATGCGTAACCAGCACCCATCATAAACATGGCACCACAGAACATACGGCTTGTGTCATAGGCCCAGTCAGTTGGCGCCACAAATACCTTGCGCGCAACAACTTCATAAATCATCGCAATAATAACGGGTACCAGCATAAAGCAGGTGATTTTTCCAACCCAGTTATTGAGCACGTCAATATTACCAACGATCACACGCATCCATGGATGCATGTCCTCAGGCGTATCGCCTGGTTCACCAGCACGACGTTCCGCAATCAACTCGTCAGAAATATCGAGTTCTTGGCCCTCTTCATTCTGCGCCATGATTAACCCCCTTTATGTCGTTATGCACCGCTACATTGCTGTGGCCAAAAAACGGCCGATTTACATCAGAAATTTAAAAATAAGTCTAGCGAGTCCCACATAACTATAATCTGGGACTCGCCATATTTATCGACCTTGAATTACTTCAGGGTATTGGCAAACGCCATGCCAAGCTTGGCGTTAGATGTCTGTGCACCTGACCAGAAAGGAACTGCGATTTCAGCAAAATCCTTCTGTGACTGCCAAACTTCAGCAAAGAACGCATTTTCAGCTGAGTTCTTTTCCAAAAGTGCCTTCGCTGCATTCATATATGCAGGGAAATAGTCAGCTGGCGTATCCTGCAGAATGACACCATGCTTTGTTGTCAGCTCATGCAATGCTACACCGTTATCATAGATACGTGCAGACATACCTTTGATCAGAGATGCGTTAGCAGCAACTTCAAAAGCATTCTTCTGATGATCTGTAAGAGAGTTGTAAACATCTTTGTTCAGATACATGTCAGCATTCACAACAACCTGGTGTAGACCCTGAAGATAGTAATGCTTCAGCACCTTATGGAAACCGAAGTCCATATCAGGCTTTGGACAGCACCACTCAGCCGCATCGATTGTACCCTTTTCCAGCGCTGGCAGAATGTCACCACCACCCATAGCAACAGAGGCTACGCCGATGTCTTTATAAGACTGGCCAGGAAGACCTGGAGGTGTGCGGAAACGATACTTACGGAAGTCGTCCATTGAATTGATTGGCTCTTTAAACCAGCCAAGTGCCTCTGGACCAACTGGTTGTAGCATGAAGCCTTTAACGTTCATGCCCATTTCATCCCACAGGCGCTCATAAAGCTCTTTACCACCAGCGTTCAGGAACCATGAAAGAAACGCGATGTTATCGATGCCAACACCGGCACCCGCAACAGGCGAACCGAATAACATTGCAGCTGGGTGCTTGCCTGACCAGTAGTGTGTCCAAGCAAAACCACCGTCAACAAGACCTGAGTCCACAGCGTCAAGTGTTTCTTTAACACCAACAACTGCACCAGCTGGCAACACTTCAAAAGTAACTTCACCATCAGTTAGTTTAGTAACGTCAGCCATGAAGTCTTTCAGCATCTTAACTTCTGTAGTCTGCATGCCAATAACAGCCTGCACACGGATATTCACAGGATTAGTGTCAGCTTTTGCCTCAACCTCAACAACTTTTTCCACTTCAACAATCTCTTTTTGGCCGCTTAAAGCAAAGTAGCCAACCGCCAATCCTACTAGAAGTGCTATAGCGCCTACGGCCATACTATTATTTTTCATAATTTCCTCCCAAGTTTTGCCTTCATTTATGATCCGCGTGTGCTGATGAAGGCATTACAGCTTTGCTATTTCGTGGATCAAATTTCATTTTATCTGCTTTTGCCTTGTTCAAGCTTCAGCCAATAAACAACATTAATTTTCTAACCATTCCCCTATAAAAATATGGCTAGTAAGTTCAATTCGCGCGCGCCGTCATAAAGCATCATGGCGGTCAGATAGATCAAAAAGAAAAGACCCATATATGATAGCCAACGAAAGCGCAGCATCACTTTCATAATTAGTGACGCAAATAACGCCATGAATGTAATCGCCAAAGCCAGACCAAAGACCAATAGCATCGTATTGTCGCGCGCAATCGCTGCTACCGCGACAACATTGTCAATCGACATCGACACATCAGCCACAAGAATGGTGAACAAAGCCCGTGCAAAGGATGAACCTTGTTTATCGCCTTCTGGCTCGGTTTCACCCTCAGCCGCATCGGATGCGTTGTTGAATTCACGCAAATCATTGTAAAATCGCCAGCACACCCACGCCAATAACAAACCGCCGATCAGCAATATGCCTTCAAAGGCAAGCAGATAACTGGCAAGAACTGCAAAAACAATCCGCAAGCCTGCAGCCATCATCATGCCGATAAAAATAGCCCGACGCCGTAATTCTGGCGCAAGACCCGCCGCCGCCATTCCAATGACCAAAGCGTTATCGCCTGACAGAATAATATCAGCAAAAATAATCTGTAAAATATCAGCGATCATGGCTAGATTCATGCCGCATCCTCCATAATCATATCTGATGCTTTTTCACCAATCATAATTGCTGGTGCGTTCGTATTGCCCGAGGTGATAACCGGCATGATCGATGCATCAGCGATGCGAAGTCCCTGAATACCCCGCACGCGCAAACGCTCATCAACCACCGCCATCTTATCCTGACCCATTTTGCACGTGCCTGTTGGATGATAAATTGTTGTCGCAGTGTCCCGCGCCCAATTCAGAATGGCATCAGTATCATCGCGCCCGATATTTTTGCCCGGGGCGTATTCCTCGGTCACAAGAGATTTAATAGGGTCGTAATCACACAAGCTACGGGCAATCTGAATGCCACGGACAATCGTGTCACAATCAGTTTGAGCTGATAGATAGTTCGGGCGAATTACCGGATCGTCATGCATCGACGCCGACCGTAATGACAATGTACCCGTACTTTCAGGACGAAGCTGTAAAACCGAGGCAGTGAAGGCCGAAAAGCCATGCGGCCCTTGCGCCGGGCTATCGGCGCTAAATGGCTGGATATGGAACTGAATGTCAGGACGATCAAGCGCCGGATCACTTTTCAAAAAACCGGTTCCAAGACTGACCGCCATAGCCATTGGCCCTGAGCGGGAAGCGGCATAAGTCATAGCAATACGCAGGCGCTTGTAAATACTGTTAATTTCAAGGTTTATGGTGCTGGCAGTTGTTTTGAAAATTGGACGCGCTTGCAGGTGATCCTGCATATTTTTGCCAACACCTGGGGCTTCATGTTTGATCTGAATACCATGTGCGCCTAGTTCGCTGGCGGCACCAATACCCGAAACCATCAATAGTTGCGGTGACCCAATCGCGCCTGCTGATAAAATCACTTCACGACCAGCATGTACGGCTTGCGAAATACCATTGATTTGCACCTGTACGCCAACACATTGCTTGGCCTTGAATAACAGCTTTTCCGCATGCGCATGCGTAATGATATGCAAATTCTTGCGACGACGTGCAGGTTTTAAATAGGCAACAGCACTGCTGCAACGCTGACCATTTTTCATGGTCATCTGAAAATAGCCTACGCCTTCTTGATCTTCTCCATTATAGTCAAACGTGCGTTTATAGCCTGCCGCGACTGCCGCATCGACCCATGCGGTCACAATATCACGGTCAACTTTATTTTCAGACACATTAAGCGGACCATCTTTGCCACGTTCTGGGGCGTCTGCACCTTCCCAATGCTCGGAACGCTTGAAAAGGGGCATCACATCTTCCCAACCCCAGCCCTTGTTACCAAGCTGTTGCCAGTGATTGAAATCATCTGGCTGACCCCGAACATATAACAAACCATTAATCGAAGAACTGCCGCCAAGCACTTTGCCGCGCGGCCACGGAATAGCGCGCCCATTCAAGCCAGCATCAGCTTCCGCATTATAGCACCAATCAGTTGACGAATTGCCCATGGTTTTAAAATAACCAACAGGAATATGAATCCATGGATTCAGGTCACGACCACCTGCTTCGAGAAGTGCCACTTGGGTTCGACCATCTGCGGATAAACGGTTTGCCAGAGCACATCCAGCAGATCCGGCACCGACAATTATATAGTCGAATTTCAAGTAATCCCCTCCCAAAAGACACTTGAGAATTTTTCTAGAAACGGCAAATTGACTAGAAAAATCGTATTTTAATCATTTATTGGGACTTTAAGTCCCTTTTCTTGTATATTGGTAAAAATTTCACCATATTATCGCAATGGGTTCAAGCTAAATTTTTACATCCATGTGCGTCATAGGTGATTTGAATATTCACCCGCGTACCAAAACCGCCTAGGGTAATTGAAAATTTAAAGACCAAATGAGATAATCAATGAACGACTTAACGTCACTTGATACAGAAACAGCTAGCAAAGTCGCGCCAAATTTACGTACGTTGCGAATCATGGAAGTGCTTGCCGAAATTGGCAAACCAATGACACCAACCGAAATTACCGACCATCTTGGCTGGCCAAAACAGACCACGCATCGGCTATGCCAAACTATGGTATCCGAAGGTTATCTGGAAAAAATTGGACGGCGATTGCAAACCGGAACCCGGCTTTTACAACTCACATCAGGGCTGGTTGGTTTGTCAGCAAGTCAAGTAACCCGACATCAAGTGCTACTTAAAATTGCCCGAGAAGTGGGTGAAACTGTCAATTTTGTAATGCCGGAAAGTGACGGTATGCGCTATATTGACCGTGTTGAGACTAACTGGCCATTTCGTATTCTTCTGCCGATTGGCACGCATGTTCCCTTTCATTGTACGGCCAGCGGCAAAGTATATCTGTCAAACCTAAAGCCCAAAATACGCCAAGCGTTGATTGCCGGTTTGAAAATGGAAATCTTTACCGAACGCACGCATGCCAGTATCAACTCGTTAAACGCCGAGTTAAAACAGATTAGCCAAAATGGCTATGCGATAGACCGTGAAGAATTTCATGATGATATGGTTGCCATTGCAGTGCCTGTCCGTGATCCCAAAGGCCGGTTTTATGCCGCCCTTGCTGTGCATGGCCCCAAGCAACGTTTTTCGGAACAAGACGCGCGCGATAAATATAAGTTGCTGTCCGAGTCAGCCAAGATCATTTCGGATGCTCTTTTTGCCTAGCTTGCTTTGCCGCCTTTAATGCAGCATTCATTGCCATAGAATCAGATATTACGCTGTGGTGATGGCCAAGCCCGATAAAACCCTAGATCAATTCAGCACCGGCTTGACGCAGACTGGCAATATTAGCTGATCCGGTCAGAAATAAGGCGAGTCTTAGCTGTTTTTGCCAGTTCATCAATGCTGTTGAAAGCGCGTCGGGTGACAGTGTTTCGGCTTTTGTTTCAACTTGCGTTTCATCGCTGGTCATATCGATCAGCATTTTGAGCATCGGTCCAGCCATCGACACCATCGACGCGCCAACCCATAAAGCCTTGGCAACATCCAGACCATGCCGAATGCCGCCTGAAGCGATGATGTGATTGTTTGGACAATGTTTGCAAACGTCAATCAGACATTCAAGTGTCGGCAATCCCCAATCAAGAAAGGGCGCAAAAAGCGCAGCTTCATCATCGGCGATGCGCGCTGCTTCGATGCGTGTCCAGTTAGTGCCACCAAGGCCAGCAACATCAACGCCCATAACCCCCATTTCAAATAGGCGGTGCGCCAAAGACGCATTAATGCCTGCACCCACCTCTTTAACTATAATGGGGACTGGCAGTTCTACAACAGCCTGCTCAATCGCAGCGGCAATCCCGCGCCAATCACGATCACCCTCAGGCTGAACAGCTTCTTGTAACGGATTTAGATGAATGGCCAAGGCATCTGCCTGTAAATCGTCAACCGCAGCTTTTGCCAGATCCAGTCCCTTATCGCCAGCAAGCTGAGTGCCACCAAGATTGCCGATAATCGGAATATTCGGTGCAAGCGCACGCAAATGCCTCAATGAGGAGCCATTTTCGAGTCCAGCACGCTGAGACCCAACAGCCAAGGCCACCAGCTGTGACTGTGCCGCTTCAGCAAGGGCGGCATTGATATTATCTGCCCGCTTTGTACCGCCAGTCATCGCACCAATAAAAAGGGGGGCCGACAAATCATAGCCCAGAAATTGCGTCGCAATATTAACCGTATCCAGATCACATTCGGGCATCGCACAATGCGTCAAACGAAGACGGTCCATACTGTTGTTGATTCCCGCTTGTGCCAGCGGCGACATGGCCAAATCAAGATGCGTGTCTTTGCGATCAGATATATTGGGCAGTGAGGGAGTCTGGTCACGCATCATTATGTCCTTTGGGGTTATTATCTTGCCCACTATCAAGCGTGAAGTTGACGCCGTTTGTCCACATTTTGTCTGAAGCCCCTTGTGGGCGTGCCTGGTGCCGCCGGAACAAACCATCGACAAGCAACATATGTGGCACAGTCAAGGCCGCCAAGCCAATGAAGATGACGCGCACAAGATGCGCATCAGCAGACATGGATTGTGGTATCATCCACAGCGCGATGCCACCAGCCAGCCAGCTTGCAACAGTAAAGACCGCCGCCATCGACAGCATTGATTTACGCCCAAAATTCTGCTGGCTTAGCTGACGCCAAATACGAAACAAATGGCGCGGTGTATGCACCATGCAGAAATAGAAGGCAAACCCCGCCAAAGGGGGCAACATATAAAAAATGAAACCAAGGCAGAAGATTTCAAATAAACGTGGACGCAAAGCCGGACGCGCAATTGCCATAACAAGATAGATAATAAATGCCAATCCTATGACATAAGATGCCTGTTCGATAAACATCCAGATGACCGCGGTATTGCCACCTGTCAGATAGCTTAAGATAATATCAACGTCGCCTTTGTGGAACAGGCTGATTCCCACAATCACCATGCCACCATGCGCAATGGCCTGAACCAGTGGCGCAATGCCCACACCTCGTATCGCATCACCCAAACCAAAATGAATCAGGCTGATGCCCAGAAATGCAACCAAAGCCAAGCTAGGAAATGCCAGCCAGAAGATAATAACCAAAGCGGCCAAAGCTAGATAGCCAATAACAAAGGCCAGCATCATCCATGGACGTTTTGCCCATCCAAGCGCCATTGCCACAGCACCGTCAAAAGCACCATGTGGCAAGCCTATAAAAACAACCGCCACAAGCCCTATCAAACTGGCCCACCCAAGGCTGGTTGCATCAAGAAAAGATGTGAGTGTTTCAATAATCATGACGCATCAGGCTCAGGTCTAAACAAGGCGCATAGAAACGGCCATATCGGCATAGCCAAAATCACTTTAAGCCGAAGCCCCGTCGTTGCCTCACCACTCAGGAACATGGCAAATTCATCGCCATTCAAACGGCTGGCCATCGCGCTAAATATTCGCGGTGCTATCTGGGGTTGATGCCGCAACACCGACAAAAAGATACGATCCATCCATAGATCAATCTTACGATGCGGTGTTTCAAAGGCTAGAGGTCTTCCCGCTTTTATCTGGGTTAGCGCATGGTCTATCTGTTTCTGAATAAATGCAAAAGCATAGCCACTGGATGGCCGAATGGCGCCTGCATTAGCACCAATCCCGGGCAAGGCAGGATCATGACGTGCAAAAAACCCAAGCGGGATCATCCCTGTTTCACGCCGTGTAATTTCAAAATCAGTGATTCTGGCGATCTTGCCTAACCAGTCAGCTATCGCCGTTTCATAAAAATCTATTGGTGCTTGTTGGGACGAAAACATGGTTGATTCAACAAGCGCATCACGATCCGAAAAAGGGAGGCAATAGATAAAATGCATACCGCGGGATTGATCACAGCGAAAATCCATCAATATGGCTGTGCTATCATCAAAACTTCCTGCCGGTGCACGCACCTCAAAACCGGTAAAATGCTGAAGCATGACGCCATCTGCCACCTTTGGCGGACGACTATCAAATATTTCGGCACCTGCGCCCAGATTTGCGGCGTCCAGACTTTCGTGAAAATTTACCCCATGCATAGTGGCTTGATCACGACATTGTGCCAGCCATTGGTGGCGGCTTATAGCCTGATAAGGATGGTGATCTGAGTGCATGACATGATTAGTCTGTTCGTTAACGATAGACCATTTATGCCAGCTTTTTCGCACTAGCGGACGCACCTGATTGAGCCAGTCCATAGCCCAGAACCCCCAGACATGATCTGCATGAGCATGATGTGGCGGGGTGATGATGTGAAGTTTTGCGCTTGGTAATTCATTGGCCTTGGCGGCAAGCGATAGGCCAGCGCAACCAGCACCAATAACGGCTATATCCTTTTTTGACTCTGTAATGTCGAGCGATAGTGATGTGTTCTCAGCTAACATGGGGCAGTCCAGCCAAAGCAAAATGAAGGTTTTTATTATGCTCTGGGCGTTTCGATAAGCGTAAAACTAGACTTTCCATCGCCTGTGAAGTGCAGACAAATTTGGAAAGCATATTCGTATGCTGGCGCCCGTCTTGCCAAGATGTGTCCCGCTTTTTCAGCTGTACGCCAATCTGCCGATACACCTGTCTTGCTACGGCAATCGAGATATGTGCGCGTAACGGTAAATAGGTCAACCCTTGACGGCCACTTGTATAATAGACTTCGGCAAGCGCCAACAGACGGTTAACGCCATTGGCAATAATTTCTATTCTGGCTGTGTTCTGGGAGCGTGATGTGGCCAAAATCTCATCAGCAGTCATATTTTCAACCCATGATGCTGGCAAATAGCGCCGCCCCATCGATGCGTCCTCTAGCACATCACGGGCAATATTGGTGAACTGCATAGCGATACCAAGATCAATAGCATGGGCAAGTGCCGCCGGATTATGACAATTCAGTACTTTGCACATCATCAGACCAACAGTGCCTGCCACACGATAAGCATAACGAAGCAATTCGTCTTCGTTGTTCATGGCAACAACATTCTGATCCGCAAGCAAACCATCAATCAGCGCCAGCACCACATCACCATCGATATTCTTGTCCTGCATAAATGGATAAAAGGCGGTCAACGCGCGGTCTGCTGTTGGATTGCTGGTTAACAGACCATCTCGAACAGCCACAAGCCTTGTTTGCCCATCTGGGATGTCACCGTCAGCCATGTCATCAAGTAAACGGCAGAAGCTATATAGCTGGGCAGCACTTTTACCCATTTCATTGCCAAGAAACCATTTTGCCCAGTTGAAACTTCTGCCATTTCTGGCAAGCGATTGCTCTGGCGGCAATTCTTCATTGATATGCATGCTGGTTTGCTGAACATTCATGCAACACTACCTGTTTAATCTTACGTCATCGTCAACCAATGTCTCGACAACCTTTGCTGAGCATAAAACGCCCGGCATTCCTGCACCTGGATGCGCCCCAGCCGCCGCAAAATACAAATTTGGAATATGCGGGTCACGATTATGATAGCGGAACCAGGCCGATTGCACAAAAATAGGAGCAATTGAGAAGCCTGCCCCATGCATTGACCGGTAATCCTTTTTGAAATCTTCCGGTGTCATCCAGAAATCATCACTGATAACCGTTTCCAGGTCAGGCATGATCGTGGCACTCAAGGCGGCAATTATGCGGTCACGCAATTCAGGTCCCTTGACGTCCCAGTCAATATCACCTCGCAGATTAGGCACAGGGCATAGCACGTAGAAACTGTCACATCCTTGTGGGGCAAAACTTTCGTCAGTGGCTGTTGGCCGATGCACATAAAGGGAAAAGTCATCAGTCAGGATTTTTTTGTCAAAAATATCTGCCAAAAGCTCTTTATAACGTGGCCCCATCCAAATCGTATGATGCGCAATGTCTGGATATTGCCTTCTGGTGCCAAAGAACAACACATAAAGCCCCATCGAGTAATGCGTCAAACGATCAGGAAATAACCGCTTTTTACGGTGCTTCTCAGTAGGCAACATCTGACTGTAAACCGTTGGTGGATCGCCATTACAGATGACTCTATCTGCAGTGAACCGACGGCCATCCTCAGCAACAGCACCTGTTGCTCGACCGCCCTGCATTGTGATTTCGGCAATATCGACATTCAATTCAATTTTCACACCAACCCTGATCAAAAGATCATGCAAGGCTGCCACAAGATGGCCTGTGCCGCCCATGCAAAAAAATACCCCCCACCGCCGTTCCAGATAGTGAATAAGGCTATAGATTGATGTGGTCGTGAACGGGTTGCCACCAACCAGTAGTGGATGAATTGAAAAAGCCTGCCGCAATAACGGATGCTTGATATGGCTGTTCACTATGCCTGCAACCGAGTGATAACTTTTCAAACGTAACAGGCTGGGAATTTGAGCCAGCATTGTCCATAATTTTGTAAATGGTTTGTCAGCAAGTTTTTCAAAACCAATATCAAAAATAGCCTTGGAGGTCTTGAGAAGCGCCGCATATCCTTTGACATCGTTTTTTGAAAATTTCCGAATTTCGTCATTCGTATCTTCGACCGACGGACGATAATCGAACTGCTGGCCACCATGAAAATAAAACCGATACCATGGATCAAGCGGCCTGAAATCCACATGATCTTCGCGTTTTTCGCCGAATAATTCAAATAATTCGTCAAACAGAAACGGTGCTGTAATTACAGTTGGGCCTGCATCATGTTTGAAACCGCCACGCTCAAAACCCTGAGCGCGACCACCAATAGCTGATAATCTATCTACCAGCGTAACCTCAAAGCCTTTGGCCCGCATTCGCAAGGCCGCCGCTATGCCCCCGAAGCCCGCACCAATGACTAAAATATGCTCACCCGCCCTAGAGTCACTATCCAAAGGCGTTACCGGCATATGTGACGTCATAAAACACTTATCACTAAAAATTCACTAAACTGACTTTAAGCGATGCTTAGTGTGCAAGTCCAGCAACCGATTCATGACATACAGCTTCAAGTAGAGCCTGCACCGGCGCTATCGCGGTTTGAAGTTCGACAGGCATTTCTGCTGCACAACGCTTCGACTCGTCGAGAATATTCTGCATTCGCCCAGCACTTTGGATTAACGCGTCTGACGCAACAATTTTTTGCAACCAGAACATTAAGCTGTCATTACTTCCTTCTTTACACCACGCATCAAAGGCAACAGCCTCGTTAGCATCAATATGTTCCCGATACAGTACAATGACCGCATTGGGTGCCCGTCGTGCCAAATCCGACCCGCAATCTTCAGCACCATCTCCGGCGCGAAAATTCAGAATGTCATTAGCAATCTGATAGGCCTCACCAAGATGGCGGAAATACGCGCCAATAGTGCCCGCTGTATCACCATGCAAGGCCATCGCGGCAATGCCCTCAAGAGGTGCTGTCAGAAGTGGCGCTGTTTTATCTCCTGCAATTCTTAAATAATTATTCCAGCTATAGCTTGACTGTATTGAAAATTCAGCCGCCTCGCCAGCTGTTGTGGTTGCCATGTGTTTAGCCAGTATTTTTACTAGCATCGGCGTGTTTGAACGTTGAGCTGCCTCGGCAGCCAGCTCGAATGCCAGCGCAATCAACCAATCACCAAGTGTCAAAGCAACATCGCGGCCATACTTAGCCCAAACAGCCACACGGCCACGCCGCATTTTATCACCATCGCAAATATCGTCGTGAATCAGTGATGCGTTGTGTAGAACCTCGATAGCGGTTGACCAATGTAATGCAGCCGCTTGATCAATTTTTAAAAGTGTTGCCGCGCTGAGCGCCATCTTTGCCCTGAGCATTTTACCGGGCTTGGCAAAATGATGACGTGCGGCATCAGCCAGTTGCGTCCCATCTTTGGGAAGCCTATTAACAATAAAATCATGAAGTATTTGTGCGTTGGCACTATCGGCATTTCTGCGCGAATAAACGTCCCGAAGCATGGGATTATGTTTGACCGAAAGAACAGTCATATGCTTACCCCTGTATGTTTGTAATCACCAGCGGAAAGTAAATGAGGCGATCCGAAGACCGCCTCATAAGTAAATTACTTGGACGCTTCGCTCTCTGTAACGGCAACGTTCCAGATAATGACGCCGAACGCAATTTTGTTCAGCACGTCGGCCAAGTTATAAATGACATTCAGTGACGCAGCAGCTGATGCCGGGTCACCTGTTCCAAGATAACCGTAGAAGTAACCGATCGGGTAAATTGCCCAACCAATAGTCACAATCCAACGCATAGTTGAAAAGGCTGACTTAACAGACTCAGGAGCCTGCTCTGCCGAAATCCGGCTAGCTTCACCAGCAAAGATCTCATACAAGATGTAAGCCCAACCAGCCATACCGATGATGAAACCAAGCCATGCACCCATGTAACCGACTTCGCCAGCGTAACCACCGACAAGCATGACCAAAGTACCAACCATCAGACGCCAGAAAACGCCACCTGATACATTCGTGATAGCCCGCAGGATCAAGTAAAACTCGACCATTAGAAGCGGCACTGTGATCAGCCAGTCAATATAACGATATACAGTTGGTGTATCGCCTGTGCTGACCCATACGTCACGCATGTAGAAATAGTGAACGGCAGCAACCAAAGTTACCAGACCGGACACTGTAAGAGATGTCTTCCACTTTGCAGAAACACGCTGTGTCTCTAGAAAGAAGAATGCGGTTGAGGCAACAAGTGCCATTGAAATAAGCCAGAAAGAAATTCCGACATAGTCATCGCTGGCGAGGTTCGCCTCGGCAGCGGATGCAATTGTTGGGAAAAAAGCAATAGCGGCACCAGCCAACATCGCCTTTGTATTACCCGACCAAATCTTCATTTTAAACCTCCGTTAACAGAATGATCACTTTTAGATTATGATCGCGCACGTCCTGCCAAACCGACAACACACACGTTCCCCAAGTATTCATCAAATCTAATACACTTCAATAATTAACCGTCCCGTTAATTGTCAGTTGTACAGAATTCGTTTTTTAGTGTTTTTTTACAGATGGTTACTAATTTAAAAACAGTTTTCTGATTTTAGCAATAATACTGATAGATATTTGCTATATTTGTAATTAATCATATACTTTTCAGTATGTTAGAAAATAGTGCTTTTGTTTTGGCAAAATAGAGTTCAATTTTCAAGATCGCAACAATCAGGCGACACAATATGCTGATTTGATCGGCGTTTCATTTTTTGGGACTCAACTTATGCCCCTTTGCAACCAAATGAAATACGCATCAATCTATGTTAATCGTCAGCTTGGCCTGATTTTGTCCATTCTTTATGAACACGATAAAACGAATTTGCATCACGATACCCCAATTGATACGCGATTTCGGTTTTAGACATTTTACCTTGTCTTAGAAATTTGGTGGCAAGCTTAAAACGTGTTTCAGCAAGAATTTGGCGGAAACTGATACCGTCCTGCTTTAATCGGCGCTGAAATGTGCGTTTGCCAACACCGAGTCGTTCAATGACATGGTCGATTGTAACGGACCCAAAAGGCAAATCTTCCATCAAAATATCATTAACCTGCTCATAAAGTGAAAGGTCTTTGTCTCCAAGCAAGCGACGATTAAGTTCGCTCGCTGCCTCCATCCACATAATTCTATCAGCCCCTACAAATGGAATCATTGCATCAGATTTACTTACATGAATTGAGCATGCATTACCTCGCTCAATAGAACAGCCCATGAATTCTGAGAGCTTCTCACAAGTTTCATATTTTTTATCTAATTCCAGTTTTAAAATTATAAATGGCTCTGACGTCTGCGCACGTGCCATTCTAATCAAAAAGGTAAAATAAAAGGCTATCTGCAAAGATGAACCATACCCGGGGTCATGTGACTTGATATGTAAAGACACTGTGTCAACTGTCTCTTTGAATTTAATATCGGCTGCTGGCAGAAGTTTTGTAAAACAGGGCACACGAAAAAAAACACTGCGCAAATCAGGGGCATAGTTTTTCATAAAGTTTAGCGGGCTTGGCGGTGCCGTAGCCATCATTGACCCAGCCGAAATTGCAAATTTGTAGTCTTTGTCCTTAGCCGCAATAACGCCCCATACAGCTTCAAGCATGGCTTCATCATCATCTTCATGAGCGTTCATATCTTTTGACGCTACGAACTGAGCTAATTCTTTTCGGAATGTCATCTCATGAAGATCATAACTAAAGCAAAAACTGTTAATGATCTTATCAACTGTATTTTGAATTCCATTTGACACGAAATTCATAAGATATTTTCTTAAAAAAATTTTTAATCATAACTTTATAATTAAAAAATGTCCAGATTTTGATACTTATTGAATCGCCATTTATGACTGATGCATGACGATTGAAGCAATATAATTGCAACAGACAAACTGGCCCAAGGCTGGTAGCTGATTATATGCGGCGTAAGACATACGGCATGTTATAGGTGTGTCGCGCGATCTAATGCCCCCCATGATAGCGCCAACAAGCCGTTATATGATCATCAATAAGACCAACACCTTGAATAAAAGCATAGATAATGGTTGAACCAACAAAGCTCATGCCACGTTTTTTCAGATCAGTTGATATGGCATCACTAAGCGGGGTTGTAGCTGGCATCCCGTCAAGCGAGGCAAAGCTGTTTTTTATCTGCTTTCCATCAACGAATTGCCATAGATAGTTTGCGAAACTACCGTATTCTTTTTGAATATCGAAAATAACTGCCGCATTTTTACGAACTGAATAGATTTTTAGGCGGTTACGAATAATAGCCGTATTTTCGCGCAATATGTCTAGTTCGGCATCACTCATGCTGATTACTTTTTGCACGTCAAAATCATGAAAAGCACGTTTATATCCAGCTCGTTTTTTCAGAACAATTTCCCAGTTCAAACCAGCTTGTGCCCCCTCAAGCGTTAGCATTTCAAACAGCAAACGGTCATCATGAACAGGGACACCCCATTCAGTATCATGATAAGCCGCCAAAATTTCATGCCCAGCACCATCCCCAAAACAACGGGGCTTGCTGGCATCACTTTCGGACATGTAACCTACACCTTTTGCTGTTTTGTTTGTTTCCATCATTACATATGCATGTCATGTCAGTAGATTAACATATAATATCTACAGCACGGCATCACGGTCACGATAGCACCATGACAAAAACAATTGACCTGATCCGCTTTTTGCTTACCAGTTATAAAAGAAGTAGCAAATATAAGTCTCTAGCAAATTAGGGGCAAGGAGTTATCCAATGACACAAAATGATGTACCTGTTGCACCAAATATTGTGTTGATCATGGCAGATCAGCTCGCGCCACATTTCACTGGTGCTTATGGTCATCCGCTTGTGAAAACCCCGCATATAGATGCTCTAGCCAAGCGTGGCATGCGCTTTGATGCGGCCTATTGTAATGCGCCTTTATGTGCACCCTCTCGTTTCAGCTTTATGTCTGGCCAGCTGGTTACCCGCATTGCCGCCTATGATAATGCCAGTGAGTTTCCATCATCGGTGCCGACTTTTGCGCATTATCTGCGGGGCATGGGCTTTCGGACATGCTTGTCGGGAAAGATGCATTTTGTTGGCCCCGATCAGCTGCATGGGTTTGAAGAACGCATAACTACCGATGTCTATCCATCAGATTTTGCATGGACACCCGACTGGGAGCTTCCCGACGAACGGATCGATAAATGGTACCATAATATGGATTCAGTACGTGAAGCAGGTATTGCTTTGACAACATTTCAAATCGAATTTGACGAGGAAGTATGCTTTTTTGCCAAGCGCAAGCTAATGGAATATGCCTGTGAAAAGGCCCAGCCATTCTGCATGGTAGCCAGCTTTATTCATCCACACGATCCCTATGTTGCCCGACCAGAATGGTGGGATCTATATGACAAGGCAGATATAGATATGCCTGCCAACACATTGGAGCGTGACCAACAGGACGCATTTTCAAAACGTCTCATGGATGGCATTGAGGCAAGCACCGTTGCCGTGACCAAGGATGAAATCCGCAATGCGCGGCATGCCTATTATGCCAATACGTCTTATTTTGACAACAAGGTTGGCGAAATTGTCCGTACCCTCGATGAAACAGGTCAGTTGGACAACACGGTCATTTTTGTTACTGCCGATCATGGCGACATGCTTGGTGAACGTGGTCTATGGTACAAAATGAACTTCTTCGAACATTCTGGACGCGTGCCATTGGTTATGGCTGGGCCTAATGTAGCTAAAGGCGCAATGGCTAGTCCTTGTTCGCTGGTCGATATTCTGCCTACCATGATCGATATTGCCGCACAAAATGGGGGCAACAAGCCTGAATTAGGGCAGCCAATTGATGGGCGTTCGCTATGGCCAATGGCAACAGGCAAGGGCGAAGATAACGGTGATGCTATTGGTGAATATTGTGCAGAAATGACTGGCCATCCTGTATTTATGATCCGCCGAGGCGCGTATAAATATATCCATTGTGATGGTGATCCAGCGCAACTTTACAATATTGCCAATGACCCAGCAGAATTGACCAATCTTGCAGATGATCCTGCGCATCAAAGCATTGCAGCTTCCTTTGCCATCGAAGTTACCGAGCGCTGGAATAGCACTGCCATCCGCACAGATGTCATTGCCAAACAGAAACAACGCCAGTCGGTTTACAATGCCATGCAATATGGCGGCCTGACCGCATGGGATTATAATCCACCGCGTGATGCCTCAAATGAATATGTCCGCAATCATATGGACTGGACGGTAGCTGCGGCCAAAACCCGCTTTCCACCGCTTGATAGCTAGCGCTTGCTAGGTTCGCTATCGCTGGATGCCATATTCATCGCTTCTACTTCTTCCATCAGGATTGGCACCGCCAAATTACAAGCGTGAATACCCATTACTGTGGTCAGCTGAATCGTCTCAAAGATTTCTTCCTGTGTGGCACCCGCCTTTAACGCATTCTGTATATGCCGACGTACACCGGGCGCATATAGATGCGTTGTCGCCGCATTGATCGCAATCATGATCAGCTCTTTGTATTTCTGCGGAAGTGGCCCTTCACGATGTGGCACACTCCGGAATGCCAGATAGGCCTCAAGGAATTCTGCATCCAGCGCGGCTAGTTTATCCCAGACTGGATTCCAATCCCCTTTGGCCTTATGTGCTTCAGTATGCGGAAACATCATGTCTTTTTCAGTCATAGAACTCACCCTCCCCGATGTTTAAAACTGTCGCGTCGGAAACTGAACAGGGCTTCAGGGTCAACCGCGATTTCCACCACCGCCGGTTTGTTGACAGCCAAAGCGGCTTTGACAACATCGCCCACATCACCAATGTGTTCAGCCTTGAAACCAGCCGCGCCATATAGTTCGGCAACCTTGTCAAAGGGTGGGCTATGCACATCAGCGCCGATATAGCGTTCGCCAAAGAAATCACGCTGATAGGCTTTTTCTGCACCCCAGCATTGATTATTCATGACGATCGTTACCGTATTGATGCCATGTTGAACAGCCGTGCTTAGCTCAGAAATTGTCATGCCAAAACCACCGTCACCCATCATGCTGACAACGGGGCGATCAGGACAAGCAAGCTTTACGCCAAGGCCACAAGCATAAGAAAACCCAACAAGGCCGAAATCAAGCGGCGTAAACAGACTTGGTGGTTGCCAGTAATTCAACGCATCTGTGGCTTGCAGACATAATGTCCCTGCATCCATTGTGATGGCCGCATCCTGTGGTAGCACACCGCGCAACTCTTTGAACAAGCCGGAGGGCTGAATCGGAAACACATCTGAGGCGGCATCAGCATCACGTTGTTGCAAATAAGTAGCACGATCAGTTTTAAACTGTGCTGTCCACGCTTCAACTTCGGCACGCCCTGTCAAAGTGGCAACGGCCTTTGTTAATTGTTTCGCGGCTTCACGCACTTCAGCCCAGATACCCAGCGCAATCGGGAAATAACGACCAATGGCAGTGGCTTCGAGTTCAACTTGAATGATCGCAGCATCAGCGTTGATATTGTCATAGGAATAAAAGGTCGAATTAAAGCCAAGACGTGTGCCAAGCGCCAGAATGACATCGGCTTCCCGTGCCAGACGTGACGCCACCATATTACCGCGTGGCCCCATCTGGCCAGCATTGAGCGGATGTCCAAAAGGTATTGCATCACCATGACCAGGTGCCATTATGATTGGCGTATTCAAGGCTTCGGCAAGGGCCAGCGCTTCGGCCTGCCCCCCACTATTTTTGATTCCACCACCAATAACAATGACAGGAGCTTTGGCACCACGCAACATTTCAGCTGCCTTTTCGATCACGTCCACTGGTGCGGCGGGCATACTGTGCGCGCGATATGTATCCGGGGTTTGAAATGAGGAAAATTCAACTGTTTCAGCGAGTATATCGCGTGGCAAATTGATCTGTACAGGACCCCGACGCGGTGCCATAGCGACACGAAATGCCTCACGAAACATTTCAGGTACCCGTGCGGTTTGTGTCACAGTCCATGTCTTTTTAGTAACAGGTGCAAACAATGCCTGCTGATCAACTTCCTGAAAGGCATCACGGTAAACATGCCCTGATGACAATGCCCCTGCAATCGAGATGACGGGTGAAAAAGCCGCCGCGGCCTGAGCCAGACCCGTCACAAGATTGGTGGCACCTGGGCCATTCTGCCCAGCCAAAACAACCCCGGGCTTGCCTGAGGCACGAGCAAATCCATCCGCCATATGCGTGCCTGTACGTTCGTCATGAATGCCAATAAAATTAATCTCATCAGCATCATAAAGCGCATCAAACATTTCCATTGTGGCTGAACCAATCAAGCCAAAAACATGTGACACATTTTCAACTCGAAGAGATTCGACAGCCGCCTGACCACCTGACATTTTTTTCATATTAAACTTACCTTTCAACACGCCAATGGTGTTCAATCAGAATTAGTCAAACCCAGATTATCAAGAAAATGGCGCATCGGTTCAGCAAAAAGCAGTGGTTTTTCAACCAACCCCATATGCTGAAGCTGTGGCACTATGATTGTTTCTGCGCCCTCAATTTCGCTGGCGATTGCATGTGACATAACCGGTGTACTGCCGCTATCATGCGCACATGTCATAACCAGTGACGGCACCGCGATAGGCACCGCAGGGCGGATCAGTTCCAACACCCCATGCGCCAATACCTGGCGACATTGCGCATAAACGGCCGGATCATTTGCAAGCACCCAGCTTCGAATCTTGGCAATAATAGCATCATTATCGCGGATAAATTGCTGCGTGAACCAGCGTTCGATAGTGGCATCAAGAGTGGCACCAGGGCCGCCTTCATCCGATCTGGCGGCACGATCTTCAACAATTTTTTGCGCTTCAGTACCACGTTCATGCGGCGAGTTCAAAATTCCCAACGCCCAAACACGGTTTGGAAAATCCATCGCAAATCGGCGATTAATCATACCACCCAGCGAAAAGCCAACAACAGCAGACTGCGCGATCCCCACCTCATCCATGACTTCGGCAAGCTGTTCGGCAAACAGGCTCAAATCCGGACGGCGAGGTGGTGGTGCTGTATCACCATGCCCATAGAGGTCATAGTTCAAAACACGATAATGTTCGGCCAGATACGGGATATGGTCGTCCCAAGTCGCCCGCGTTAATCCCAGCCCATGCACAAGGGTGATGACGGGCCTGTCGACAGAACCATATATATCATAGACCGTACCGTTACCCGAAACAGGCATATGCTCTCCCCTGCTAAATCTTTTGTCCTTAAATACTTTATGAAAAAGCTGGCATGACTTCGTCACAGAACAGTTTGAGCGATTGCTTTTGTGATGCCATGTCCAAATTCATACTGGCATAGTAAATGAAAGCGTCAACACCAAGGGCTTCATAGCGCTTCAGCTTATTGATGACTTCTTCTGGTGTGCCAAACATCAAATTCTCATGCAACATATTTGCATTATATTCATCACGGTTTTCCAGCTCATCAAGCGGGATCTGTTTTGGAAATCCATTCACAACATCACCAAGGTTTTTGAATAGATTTTCAAATTGCCCAAGCGTTCTTTGCAACGCTTGCACGGGCTTGTCCCAGTCATCAGCTTTGGCATAAACCGCGCTATGACGCATCATGGCAAATGTCGGACGTTTGGCATCCGGATTTGCCACCATCGCTTCATCAAGCCGTTGTTTGTATAATTCAGCTTCTGAAAACGGGCGCGTTAATGGCCATGACATAATGTTATAGCCATGTTTGACTGCATAATCATAAGTGATTGGCGCACGTGCTGCCACCCAGATAGGCGGATGTGGATGCTGAACGGGCTTTGGCACCGATGTCGATGTTGGGAATGACCAGAATTCACCATCATGTGCATAGTCACCTGCCCATAGGGCTTTTACTGCTGGCAACATCTCATGCATATAGCGCCATGCGTCTGATTGTTTCAATCCGGGACGCATACGATCAAATTCACGCTGATAGGCGCCTGATCCAATACCAAATTCAAGCCGACCTCCCGAAATCAGATCAGTAAAAGCCGCTTCTCCTGCTAGATTAATTGGATGCCAATAGGGTGCTGTAGCCACCGCCGTACCCAAACGGATGCGATCCGTATGTCCTGCCCACCATGTTAATATCTGGAACGGGTTAGGTGCAATTGTCATCTCCAGCGCGTGATGCTCAGCTGACCATACAAGGTCAAAGCCACCTTGTTCGGCCATTTGCACCATGTCCAGCGTATGACGCTGAACCTTATCCATATCGATTGAGTCGTCAAGACGCTCAAGATTAACAGCAAGTTGAAATTTCATATTCTGTTCCTCTCTCTATCAGCGGGAAACAAAAACCGCGCCTAGCGGTTCGTCTGATGTGTTCATCCAGATTGTTTTTGGCCTTGTGTAATCATAGACCGCCTGAAATCCGCTTTCGCGTCCATAGCCTGACCCCTTTACGCCACCAAATTCGGCAATTGGCGATACTGCGCGATAGGTATTGACCCAAACAATGCCCGCACGCACAGCCTTTGCCATGCGTATAGAGCGGGCACTATCGCGCGTGAAAATACCTGCGGCGAGGCCATGTTTCGTATCATTTGCCAGAGCCACAACTTCGGCTTCGTCCCGAAAGCGCAGAACACTGACCACCGGACCAAAAAGTTCGGTATCAACAATCCGTAAATCCTGACGTGGGCAATCAATTATGGTTGGCTCAAAATAGATGCCTTCAAGCCCGTCGGGGCGCTTACCCCCGCATAAAACGCTACCGCCTTCACTGACCGCATGCGCAACTTCGCGTTCAATCACATCGCGTTGACCAATGGTGCAAAGTGGCCCCATTTGCGTGTCCTCAGCTAATGGATCACCGATCAAAATGTCCTCGGCGGCGGTTTTCATGCGCGCAAGAAATTCATCAGCAATGTCTTCATGAAGATATAATCGCGATCCGGCCACACAACTTTGTCCAGCAGCACCAAATATTCCAGCTACAGCTCCATTTACTGCACTTTCAATATTCGCATCATCAAATACGATGATCGGCGATTTACCTCCCAGCTCAAGCGATACCTCAGCGAAATTTTCTGCTGAATTATACAAGACATGGCGCGCAGCAACGGGGCCGCCTGTGAAAGATATGCGCGCCACCAGAGGATGCGACGTAAGTGCCTTGCCGCATGGATCACCATGCCCCGTTATGATGTTGACCACACCATCTGGAATACCTGCTTCTTTAATAAGCTTGCCAAATTCCAGCATCGCTGCCGACGCATGTTCAGACGCCTTCATAACGACAGTGTTACCAGCCGCCAATGCCGGACCAATTTTAACAGCACTTAGGAAAAGTTGTGAATTCCATGGCACAACAGCGGCGATGACGCCTAGCGGTTCACGATCTGTAAAGACAAACAGATCAGGCTTGTCGATAGGCAAGGTGTCACCATGTATCTTATCTGCGCAGCCTGCATAGAAATGAAAAAACTCAGCGATATATTTCGCCTGCCAGCGCGTTTCCTTGAGCATTTTGCCTGTATCAAGCGCTTCGGTATGGCCAAGCTGTTCGGATTGATCAACCAGCAGTTCAGCAAGGCGGCGCAAACAATGGCCGCGTTCAGTCGGACTCATCTTCGTCCAAGGACCGTCATTGAAAGCCCGATCTGCCGCACGAACCGCCATGTCAACATCCGCCACCGTTGCTTCTGGCGCACGCGCCCAAACCTGTCCGGTTGATGGGTTTATGCTGTCAAATGTCTTGCCATCCGATGCACCAATCCAGTCTCCATCAACAAGCATTTTATAATCAACTATATCTGCCATCTCTAGCCACCTATCTGTCCAGAATATGTTCGTTACATTTACAGCATGACAAAAGAAGTAGTATTTGTTAAACGAATTATTCTGATTATTATGTTTGATTTTATCGAATTATATATCAATCATGAAAGCGCGCATAATGAACCACATTACGCTTGAAACCTTTATTGCCATTGTCGAAACAGGCAGCCTTGTGCGCGCGTCAGAGCGCTTGCATGTCACGCAATCAACCGTAACAACGCGCCTCAATACACTGGAACAGGACCTTGGCCAGACCTTGATTCATCGTCAAAAATCTGGTGCGGTGATGACATTGGCAGGATTAAAATTCAAACGTTATGCCGAAGCCATGCTTGACCTATGGAAAAAAGCACGTAGCGAGACTGCCATGCCCGGATCTGTTGATCAGATTTGTAATATCGGATGTATTCCCGATATATGGCCCTATTGGGGGCAACGTCTGTTTAACCATATTCGCAATACACAAGCGCAAACCGCATTATCCGCTTGGCAGGGACAAGCGCGTGATATGAATGACTGGCTGGATACGGGTGTAATTGATATGGCACTTTGCTTTCAACCTCGACGTCATGAAAGCTTTACCAGTCGCCAAGTTGCGACCATAAAACTGGCCTTATTTTCGACCCGCAAAGACGGGCCTATTCGGTTTGACCCTAACTATCTTTATGTTGATGGGGGTGAAAATTTCGCCCGCCAGCATACTTTGGCCTATAGCGATGCTGGTACGGCTAGAATATCGATCGGTTCGTCTGTTTGGGCATGTGACTATCTTTTGGAAAATGACGGATCCGCCTACCTGCCTGTCGAGCTAGCCAAGCCACATTGTGATGCCAAGCGTCTGTTCAAGCTGGAAGAAGCACCTGTTTTTGACCGACATATTTATCTGGTCAGCAATGATCGGGTGGTAAAATCATGGCCATGGTTCGATGAATTATGCGATGATGTCTTTGAAAACCACTAATAGACTTCTGTATCATCCAGAAGCGCACTACGATAAAGTAGAGTTCTGCCGTAAAGGTGTATGACTATAAGACCGGTGTCGTTGCGGCAACGGGCAAAAATAAACCATTTTCAAAAGTGCCGGATCATATGCCCATGAATGATGCAGATGAATTTGATAATCTCGATGAAGAAGAAGACGAGGAAGAACAGAAAAAGCTGAAGGCGGCGCAGAAAAAGGCCAACCGCAAGTCGCTTTTAATGATGTCTGCACTTATCGGCGGGCCAGCAATTATCATTGCTACTTTATTCATTGGCAGTCATCTATTATTCACCAAATCAGCACCATCAGCAGTTGATATCAGCAAAGCGTATGAATTGCGCAAGCAATCAGGCATGAGTGTCAGCACCGCGTTAATGGGTGCCGAATTGCTGGGTGACGATTTAAAAGGCGCAGAGACAGACAACGCAACCAGTGACAATATGACAGCTGAAAATGCGCCTGATGAAAATATGATGCCTGACGAGTATCAATATTTTTCCTTTGTATTGGCCTTTACCACTAATTTAAAGAATAGCAAAAAGATGGTGTCTGTTGAAATAGCATGCGCCAAACTGGCCAAATATATTGAGGGTGATACATTTTTACTTGAGATGACCGATATGGAGCCTGCGTTCCGGTCAGTTCTGCTGGGGCATCTTAGCGAATTTCAGGAAACCGATCTAGATAGCGTGCCAAAACGCCAAGCCGCAACTGAAGTCTTACGCTTAGCCTTAAATGAAGAATTGTTAAAATATGATTACAATAGCCAGATAGATTCGCTTTACTTCACAAGTTTCCGTATTTTCTAGCTACGCTTTTGATCGTGCTGGTTTGCGCTTGAACAGAACAAATTCGCTTGGCGATGGTTTGGCTTCAACTGGTACGTCAATGGGGTCTGGTTCAATAACCGCATATGGCTTAATTGAGTCATCGTTAAAGGCGTCCATTACAGCACCAAAAACATCATCATTCTCAGTATTTCCGGCTTTTACAAGGTAGGTTGCTTTGCGGTCGTTTTTACGTTGCTGGCGCAAAGCGACAGAAATATTAGGCGCCGATGCTTTGCCAATTATGTTGGTGAATGAAAAACTCCTCTTGATCCAACTAAGCAAAGTTGAGGTTCCGGTTTTTACACCATTTTTCGATTTTTCAGTCCCCGAAACACTTTTCACAAAAAGTAACCTTCATTGGGTGTGACAATATCGGTAACCCGATCAGTAAATGCAGAGAATCACCCTGAAGTTGCAATGTCAAGGCTGTTGAGCCAACTTTGCGAATCGCAAAGGTCACGTGAGTCAGAATGTCGCACTTTTCAAAGAATTGTTACGAATCCTTGAATTAACCCCAATATGTTGATTGTCACGCTAGGCGCAAAGAATAAAGGGCATCGCAACAGCAACGCCCTTTATAAAAGGATAATCTCGTAAAGGTTGTTGAAATTTACATCACAAAACCCTGCTTTACTGAGTCGATACTAGAAAAGACCCTCAATTTGACCTTCGTCATTCAGCATGATTGACTCAGCTGAAGGAACCCGAGGCAAGCCAGGCATTGTCATGATCTCACCGCAGATAGCCACGATGAAACCAGCACCAGCCGAAAGACGTACTTCACGTACAGGCACGCTATGACCAGTTGGCGCACCACGCAGGTTAGGATCAGTACTAAAGCTATATTGCGTCTTTGCCATACACACAGGAAGATGGCCATAACCCTGTTCTTCCCACTGTTTGAGCTGATCACGAATTTTCTGATCGGCGATCACCTCTTCAGCTCTATAAATACGCTTGGCAATGGTCTCGATCTTTTCGAACAGTGGCATTTCATCCGGGTAGATTGGGGCAAAATTGGCCATATCAGCATCAGCGATTTCGGCAACGCGGATAGCCAGTGCTTCAGACCCCTTTGACCCATGCTCCCAATGTTGGGACACGATCGCTTCTGACCCCTGCCCAGCCACATAATCCTGTAATGCCTTGATTTCAGCATCTGTATCAGTAACAAAATGGTTCACTGCAACAACAACTGGAACACCAAATGACTTCAGGTTTTCGATGTGGCGTCCAAGATTTGGGCAACCAGCCTGAACAGCGGCGACGTTTTCCGCCCCCAGATCAGCTTTGGCAACACCACCATTCATTTTCATGGCACGCACAGTAGCCACAAGCACAACTGCACTTGGTGCAAGACCAGCTTTACGACATTTGATGTTCATGAATTTTTCAGCACCAAGATCAGCGCCAAAACCAGCTTCGGTTACCACATAGTCAGCCAGCTTTAGTGCTGTCGTAGTGGCAACAACCGAGTTACATCCATGAGCAATATTGGCAAACGGACCACCGTGTACGAATGCAGGATTGTTTTCCAATGTCTGAACAAGATTAGGCTGCATAGCCTGACTTAACAGCACAGTCATAGCACCATCAGCTTTAATATCACGGCAATAGACAGGGCTACGATCACGGCGATAGGCAACAATGATATCACCTAGACGCTTTTGCAGATCGCTAATATCAAGAGCCAGACAAAGGATCGCCATAACTTCTGAAGCAACAGTAATATCAAAGCCAGACTGGCGCGGGAAACCGTTTGAAACACCACCAAGGCTGGTAACAATATCGCGCAGAGCCCGGTCATTCATGTCAACAACACGACGCCATGCTACACGGCGCTGATCGATATCCTGCTCATTACCCCAATAAATATGGTTGTCAATCATAGCTGACAGAAGATTATGCGCCGAGGTGATCGCATGAAAATCACCTGTAAAATGCAAGTTCATTTCTTCCATTGGTACAACCTGAGCATAGCCACCACCAGCAGCGCCACCCTTCATACCAAAACAAGGACCAAGCGACGCTTCACGGATACAGACCATCGCCTTTTTTCCAATGGCGTTAAGGCCATCACCAAGACCAACAGTGGTGGTGGTTTTACCTTCACCAGCCGGCGTCGGGTTGATCGCTGTCACCAAAATCAGCTTGCCGTCAGTGCCACCTCTTTTAGAGGCAATAAATTCAGCCGATACTTTGGCTTTATCATGACCAAACGGCAAAAGATCCTTTTCAGGAATGTTGAGCTTTTTACCAATCTCCTGGATTGGCTGCATCTTTGCTTCACGTGCAATTTCGATATCGGTTTTATAAGTCATCAGGGGTCTCTCAACTTCTAATCAACGTTGCCAGCTTGCGCCAATATAAGGGCAGGCTAAAATGGGGTTTGTGGGTTCTAATATATAGAATTCAGCCAATGGATTATCACAAATGCGAAGCCATTTTTGGCAGATCGTACATATCAACGTTCATAAATTAATGAAATATAACAGGAGCCTTTTGAAATTCAGCTTCACATGCGCATGGCATGGACTGATTGGCTCCTGTTATATAATCGTCATATGGCTTAGCCAAGCTCTTCGAGCTTGCGCTCCCATTTCATGGCCTTGGCGAATTTACGTAATTCGTCTTCAGGCATGTTAATGGTGTTTTCTGGACCAGGATAGTTTCTGGTCTTAACATCATTCATATATCTTGTGATGACGTCTTCCATGATCGGGATCAAATCTGTGTAAATCCGCGAATGCTTTGGTACATGCTCTTCCCAGAGATGGAACAAGTCAGATGAAATAATGTGCACACCATCTGCACAATTACCTGCACCAAGGCTGATAACTGGAACAGGCAAAGTTTCTGCAAGATATTCAGCAACTTCTGATGTTGTCACTTCGCAAAGGATTGAGAAGCAGCCAGCGTCATACATCGCTTTGGCATCGTCAACAAGTTCCTGAGCACGGGCAGCGGTTTTACCTTGTGCGATAAAGCCACCAAGCTGTGGCATGCGCATCGGGGTGATACCAATGTGACCCTGAACTGGGATACCTGCATTCACAATCGCTTCGATAGCTGGCACGTGATGGCGGTTACCTTCACACTTCATGACTTCGGCGTTTGCCTCATGTACAAAGCGACCTGCATTTTCAACAGCCTGCTCTTTTGAAACATGAAAACTCCAGTAAGGCATATCGACCATGCGCAAACCATATTGTGACCCACGGTCAATGGCCTGTGACATCATCATGACCTCATCAAAGCTGACTGAAACAGTGCTTTGGTGTCCAAACAGGATCATGCCACCTGTGTCTGATACACAAAGAATGTCCATACCCATACGATCCGCCACAACGGCTGTCCGGTAATCATATGCGGCAAGCTGTGTAATCGGCTCACCTTTTTCCATTTTTTTGAGTAGTGTTTTATAGGTCACTTTCCTGCGTGGCGGTGTATCTGACATTTCTCTCTCCTAATATCCCTAAAAGTAAATTTTACGTTTGTTATGGTGTTTAATTTATTCCCATTTTTACGTTACAATTTTATTGGCTTTGATATAAGAGAAACTGTCAAATAAATGGCTGACACCTATTAGATATGTGGCATTGGCTATGTTTCAGGGGGGCTGTTAGGAGGCATTAATTCGCGTTCTTAACGCAGTATATCAGCGAAAAGAAAACCACCAACCAGAGTCAGAACAATGGCAACAATTATTTTTAATGTTGCTGTTGGTAACCTATGTGCAACCTTGGCACCGATCAAGCTACCTGACGAAATACCTACCGCAAGACCTATAGCGATCATCCAGCTGAAATTACCAGCCATCAGGTTAGCCACTGTTGCAAATGTGGCTATGGGAAGCTGAATAGCCTGGGACAGGCCGATCGCAATCAGCACTGGCAAGCGAAGCCACATCAAAAGCGGCACCAGTACCAGAGGCCCACCAGTACCTGTCAGCGAAGACAGAACACCTGTAATCGCACCTATACCAATCAGAGGCGTGGTGCCCAGAGTCGGGGTATCACTATGATCTGT
>NZ_CAXBVX010000009.1:0-34571 GCF_963979125.1 uncultured Candidatus Puniceispirillum sp. | reverse complement strand
TAAATTTCTGGATGATGATGGCAACTTGGATGGTCAAAAAAGCGGATTCCTGACTCAACTGCCCCGGCCTTTATATCATAAGCGGCAAAATAGACGCGTCTTAGACGCGCATGCGCAATCGCCCCAGCACACATCGCGCAAGGTTCCAGCGTTACCCAAAGATCATAGCCATCAAGCCGCGCCTTGCCTGTTTTGTCCAGCGCCGCATTAATTGCCAGAATTTCAGCATGATGCAAAGCGTTACCATCGCGGGTCATACGGTTGGATGCAAGTGCAACCACCGTTCCATCAGGTGCAACAATAGCAGCCGCAACAGGCACATCACCCGCCTTGGCCGCATCACGTGCCGCCACCAGCAAATCATCCATCAGACCATTTTTCATCATCAAACAGTCCTGACACAGAAGATTGTTGTTTCCAAGCCTCGTTTTTAAGATTATGTCATCGATATGGCTAATAATGAAACATTTACGCTTGATAAAAAAAGTGACAGCGAACGCATTGCCAAGCGAATTGCGCGGGCGGGGGTTTGCTCACGCCGCGAAGCCGAGGCACGTATCAATGAAGGCCGCGTCAAAGTGAATGGCAAAACTATTGCCAGTCCAGCATTGAATGTAACAGACAGTGACAAGATCAGTGTTGACGGACAGGCGTTACCACATCGCGAGCCTGCCAAATTATGGCGCTATTACAAGCCACGTGGTCTGGTGGTCAGTGACCGTGACGAAAAAGACCGCGAAACAATTTTTGATCATTTGCCCGCCTCGTTGCCGCGCGTCATGACAGTTGGCCGACTGGACATTGACTCGGAAGGGCTAATACTTTTGACCAATGACGGTGATCTTGCCCGCCATCTTGAACTGCCGGCTACTGGCTGGAGCCGTAAATATCGGGTGCGCGTGCAAGGTCATGTAAATGAAGCGGCACTGGCACCCCTTGAAAAAGGCATCACCATTGATGGTGTGCGCTATGGGCGTGTTGCCGCAAATCTTGACCGGCAAATGCAAAGCAATGCCTGGCTGACTGTTGCGATTCGTGAAGGTAAAAACCGCGAAGTACGACGCATCATGGAACATCTTGGTCATAAGGTTAGCCGCCTTATCCGGGTTTCCTATGGGCCTTTTCAGCTAGGTGACATGAATGATGGTGATGTCGAGCAGATTAAGGGGCGCGTGCTATCAGATCAACTTGGCCTGACTGATCCTGCGGAAGATGGTCATGCCGTCGCAAAACCGCGTCTGCGCGCAAAATCAGGAATGAAGCGGCCAACTGGTGGACATCAGGGTAAATCGAATGCGCCACAACAAGGCGATAAACGAGGCAAAGATGCGCATAATCGGGGGCCGTCATCGCGGCACAAAACTGGCCGATCTGGACGGCGATAAAACCCGTCCAACTGCTGATCGTGTGCGCGAGAATCTGTTCAATATTCTGGCGGGTGGTAGCTATGGTAAAATATTGCATGACGCCCACATAATTGATCTGTTTTCCGGCACGGGCGCGTTAGGGCTGGAAGCCCTGTCACGCGGCGCTAAAACCGCCTGCTTTGTCGAAAAAGATCATAAGGCTGTGTCAGTCATACGTGCCAATATCGCCCACCTGAAACGACAAGATAGCTGTTTGGTTATTTCTGGAAATGCGTTGTCATTGACCGGAATACGTGGTGATAAAGCCAATCTGGTATTTGCTGATGCGCCCTATGGCACTGGTGACGGTTTGTTGGCGGTGGCACATATGCTAAATATCGATGCGTTGGTACCAGATGCGCTGATCGTCATTGAAACGGCAAAAACCGAAACGCTTGATGTGAATTTGATGCAAAAGCACCATATGACATGCCATGAAAGCCGTGCCTATGGGAAAGCCGCCCTCCACTTCCTGACGATAGCCAGTTAGCTTATTTACGGCCAAACAGCGTTTCAATCTCAGTCAAGCTAAGGCTTACCCAAGTCGGGCGACCATGATTACATTGCCCTGAACGCGGGGTGGCTTCCATTTCCCGTAAAAGTGCGTTCATTTCTTCACCATTCAAAACACGCCCAGCGCGCACCGAACCATGGCATGACACAGTCGCAAGCACATGATTCAGGCGATCTTCAAGGCTGGTACTATCGCCCAATTCAACCAACTCTTCGGCAATGTCCTGAACCAGCTGAACGACATTCGGATTCCCAAGCATGGCAGGCACATCACGGACAACCACCGCACCTATACCAAAAGCCTCGACAGTCAGTCCCATTTTACCCAGCATGTCGGCGGCGTTAATGACAACCTCACAATGATGGTCCTGCATATTGATGACTTCTGGTAACAAAAGTGCTTGCGATGGCACGCCTTTTTCGGCCATTGCCGCTTTCATCCGTTCCATCACCAGCCGTTCATGGGCGGCATGTTGGTCGATAATGGTGATACCATCTTCGGTTTCAGCAACGATATAGGTTTTGTGAAGCTGGGCTTTGGCCGCCCCGAGCAGGTTAAGGCGGGTAGCTTCATCGGTTTCATGCGTTTCAATTTGGCGCGCTGCTGGCGGCGCATCAACAGGGGTTTGCCACATATGCGCAGACGCGGGCGGTGCTGGTTGATAATGCGCGCGCGGACCCGACGCCACATGGCTGATGCCACGTGATATTTTACCAGATGTCGAAGCACCAGAATATGACGGCGGGGATGAGGCTTCGGATGCAAATCGTGCCAATGCCTGTTGTCCGCCCTCGGCGGTTGCCTGCATGCCAGCATCTTCAAGCCGTGCCCTGATGCCCCCAACAAGCAAACCACGCACCGCCGCGGCATCCTTGAAACGCACTTCTGCCTTGGCCGGATGCACATTCACATCAACATCTTCGGCTGGCACATGTATGAATAATGCGCACATCGGGTGACGACCACGCGGCAATGTATCACCATAACCAGCCCGCACCGCACCAAGCAAGGAACGGTCATTGATCGGGCGGCCATTTACAAACAGAAAAACATGTCCGGTTGTGGGACGATTCATTGTTGGCAAGCCAACAAGTCCAGTTAGGGAAATACGATCACGCGCCGCGTCCATTTCGGCGGCTTCATCAGCGAACATTTGTCCCATAATTGCTGACAGGCGACGCTTTAGCCCGACTGCCCCGGGCAAACAGGCATCAAGCTTCACCAAAGTCCGACCATCATTGCTGAGGTCAAAGGCAACCGTTGGCCATGCCATAGCTAGACGCTTGACCATATCAATGCATTGGCCTTGTTCGGTACGTTCCGTCTTGAGAAATTTGAGGCGCGCCGGCACAGCCTTAAAAAGCTGGCTAACAGCAATCATGCTTCCCTGTTTCAAAGCCGCCGGTTCCGGCTCATGCACGTGGCCTGCATCAACAACCAGTCGCCATGCATGATCCATATCGGCAGAAATTGAGGTGATTGATAGTCGCGATACGGCACCAATCGAGGGAAGTGCTTCACCACGGAACCCAAGTGCTTTGATATGCACCAGATTATCATCTGGTAGCTTTGACGTTGCATGACGACGAACAGCCAGTTTTATATCATCAAGCGACATACCTGATCCATCATCGGTTACGATGATTTCATCAATACCGCCACGCTTTAGCGTAATGCTGATTTTCTGGGCACTCGCATCCAGCGCATTTTCAACCAATTCCTTGAGCGCGCTAGCAGGCCGTTCAACAACCTCGCCCGCGGCTATCTGATTGACGAGCCGTTCTGGCAACTGCCTGATACGGGTCATCATCACCACGCTACTTGATCAGAACGGGCGTGTCGCTTATCAGATCAATGCCCATCGTTTCGCCATCAGTTGGCATTTGGTTATTGCGCATGGTCTCGCGCAGACGCATATCTTCGGCCATTTTATCGAGAACGGGTCCAACATCAGGCACCCCACCAAACAAAGTCTGGATAGGCAAGCGCTTTTCAAGCTGAATACCATAAGTCTCTTCATCAACTTTGGTACGGATGTCAGGGACGATCGCGGCAAAATCAAATATAGCATCATAACCTGTCGTTTGCTTATCCGGCGCGCCAAAGGAGGACGCGGCAGCTTCAGTCGCGCTCAAACCAGCAAGGTTACTTTGTTCCTGTTCAATAATATCTTCAGGACGATCAGCAAACCCAGGAGGCAAAGACAAAGGTGGGCGAACAACAACCTGAAATTCATCAGGCGTTGATTTTTCCGTTCCAATAGCGCGGCGGACGTCGGAACATCCAGCAACGCCGATCAACATCGAAGCTGCAATCATAAGCCCGAAAAAGCGGCTCTCGCAACGTAGCACAAAAGTCATGTCTTTTTGTTCTCCTGTTCATAAAATAGGCTGACGATCCAAAGAAACGCGCCTATCGAAATCGTTACATCTGCAACATTGAAAGCAGGCCAATGCCAACCCGCTACATGCAGGTCTATAAAATCAACAACTTGCCCAAAACGCAACCTGTCAATTGCATTTCCAATCGCGCCACCAGCTATGGCACCGCCAGCAACCCGCTGGATAGGGGTCAGTGACGATGCTGACCATAAAAACCAGCCAGCCACTGCCACTGCCAGCCCCGCCAAGCCAAAGCGGACAATCATGCCACCATCAGCTAATAATCCAAAGCTCATGCCGCTATTCCATACCGGCACCATATTCAAAAACGGCAAAATAGCAATGCGGACAGGCGGAAAAAAAATCCAGTCAAGCATATATTGTTTTGACAATTGATCAGCCCCGATGATGACAAGGGCAATCGCCAAAATCAACATTGTTGGACGGGTCGCCAGCCGTGCGTGAAGCTGTGACAGCATTATATCCTCGTTATCCGCTTAGCACCAAACTGGCCATCCATCAGGATGAAGATACCACATCATCACAACGCCCACAGATACCATCTTCTGTGGTTACATCAGGTAAGATTTTCCAGCAACGTGCACATTTGCCACCATCGGCCTTTGCAAAGACAATAGCGACATCATCAATGCCATCCATACGGAAAGCATCAGCCGGTGCTGGTGCGTCTGTCACCTGTGCATCTGACGTGATGAACAAGGCTGCACAATCCATATCAGCAAAAATAGTAGCTATTTTAGCGGATACATGAACGATTGGTGCCGCCTGAAGCGAGGATCCTATTTTTCCATCATTTCGGGCTGCTTCAAGTGCGCTCATGACCACCTGACGTGTTTTGCGGATAGCTGACCAGCGGGTTGCAACGTCCGCATTGTGCCATTCGGCAGGCACTGCATCATAGCTACGCAGATGTACCGAATTTTCCGGATCGCCAACCCGCGACTGCCAGGCTTCTTCAGCCGTGAAACACAGGATAGGTGCCAGCCATGCTGTAAGCCGGTCAAAAATCTCGGCCATGACTGTCCGACAAGCGCGCCGTGCGACAGAATGCGGATCATCACAATAAAGCCGATCTTTTCGAATTTCAAAATAGAACGCCGATAAATCGCTGTTACAGAGCGTATGAAGCTCGGTGAAAATGCCGTGAAAATCGTAATTTTCCGTCATTTTGCGGATGTTGGCATCAATCTCGGCAAGGCGGTTAAGAACCCAGCGCTCCAGATCAGGCATATCGCTGTAATCAACACGCTCTGCATCATCAAAACCATCAAGCGCACCTAGAAGATAGCGCAATGTATTACGGAATCGGCGATAATTATCAGTCATGCGCTGGATAATTTCATTGCCGATCCGAAGATCGTTGTAATAATCCGAACTGACCACCCAAAGGCGCAGAATATCCGCACCATTCTGTTCCATAATCTTTTGCGGTGTAACAACATTGCCAAGCGATTTGGACATTTTACGTCCCTGCTCATCAAGCACAAAGCCATGTGTCAGCACACCTTTATAAGGTGCCTTGCCACGAGTACTGCAAGATTGCAGCAAAGATGAATGGAACCAGCCACGATGTTGATCCGAACCTTCAAGATATAAATCTGCTGGACTATCCAAATCATCACGATTTTCCAGCACAAAGGCGTGGGTCGATCCTGAGTCAAACCAGACATCCAAAATGTCGGTTACTTTTTCGTAATCTTCAACCGCATAGTCATTTGCCAAAAATCGTTCGTCAGGCGATGCAAACCAGCAATCTGCACCTTCAACACGCATGGCTTCGACAATCCGGTCATGCACCTTTTGATCACGCAATGGTTCACCAGTGGCCTTGTTGACATAAATCGTCAGCGGCACACCCCATGCACGCTGGCGGCTTAGGCACCAGTCAGGGCGCTGGGCAATCATCGCGGTTAACCGATTCTGGCCAACTGGCGGATAGAAGGCTGTCTTGGACAAGGCATCAAGCGCGGTTGCCCGCAGTCCATGCGATTCCATCGACACGAACCACTGAGCTGTATTGCGATAAACCAAAGGCGCTTTTGACCGCCAGGAATGTGGATAGGAATGCGTCTGTTTGCCAATTGCAATGACGCCGCCACGTTCGGCCATCATATCAGCAATTTTCTGGTTATCGCGCAATACATGCATACCTGCAAAAAGCGGAAGATGCGGCATAATTTTACCATCTTCAGCAACCGTATCGGGAACCGGAATGCCATGTTCAAGATGCGCCAGTTCATAATCTTCGACACCATGCCCAGGTGCTGTATGAACAAAACCTGTACCTTGTTCGGTGGTTACAAAATCACCTGCAAACATTGGCACGTCATGATCGTAGCCATCATCGGCAAGCGGATGAGCGCATATAGTTCCAGCAAGGCTGGCACCATCAATTTCAGCAATGATGTCATGCGCTGTAACACCAACTTCAGCAACAAAGTTATCAAGCAAATCTGCCGCAACGCAAACAAGGTCATCCTGTTTGGCGATTGATCCCTCTGCCAGCTCAGTCAGCTTGATCACAAGGTATGTGATGCCCTCTCCATAAGCGAGGGCGCGATTGCCCGGCATCGTCCATGGCGTCGTTGTCCAAATAATGATGCTGGCACCATCCAATGCAGGCACAGATGCCGTTTTCACTGGAAAACGAGCATGAATTGTAACCGACGTATGATCTTCATATTCGATTTCAGCTTCGGCTAGAGCTGTCTTTTCAACTGGCGACCACATCACTGGTTTGGTACCCCGATAGAGACTGCCATCCATCAAGATTTTGCCAAGCTCAGCAGCGATTGTTGCTTCTGATTCATAAGCCATCGTCGTATAGGGGTTAGCCCAGTCACCAAGCACGCCAAGACGCTGAAACTCTTCAGACTGCACATCAAGCCAATGCGCGGCAAAGTCACGACATTCCTGCCGAAATTCGGCTACTGGCACTTGATCCTTATCTTTGCCTTTTTTACGATATTGCTCTTCGATTTTCCATTCGATTGGCAAACCATGGCAATCCCATCCAGGGACGTAATTAGCATCCTTGCCAAGCATCGATTGCGAACGGTTAACAACATCCTTCAAAATCTTGTTCAGCGCGTGACCAATATGAAGCTGGCCGTTTGCGTATGGCGGGCCGTCATGGAGGACAAATTTTTCAGCGCCACGACGCGCTTCACGCAACTTATTATAAAGGTCTATTTTCTGCCAGCTTTCCAGAATAGCAGGTTCACGTTTTGGCAAACCGGCACGCATCGGAAACTCAGTACGCGGCAAAAATACTGTATCTTTATAATTTATCTTTTGCTCAGTCATTCGATATAGCTTTCACGTCGAGGCTTTGAATTTGTTTAACCAGGCAGATCCCGGAAGACTTTATGCGATCTTTTGTGTTGCTGGCAAAATATGCCGGGCATCTGAGGCGTCTTTGGCAATCTGTTCTTTCAATTCTTCCAGGCCAGAAAATTTGCGTTCGGCACGCAAAAAGGATTTCAACCTGACTGATAGACGGCGACCATAAAGGTTACCATCAAAATCAAATAAATGCGTTTCGCATAACACGTCACGTGTCTCGAAGGTAGGCCGTATTCCGATATTGGCGACACCGTTCGCGATGAATTGTCCGTTTGACGATCCATCATCGTCAAAAACCTGGACTGCGTAAACGCCAAACGCCGGATTAAGCAGAGTACCCAGCGGAATATTAGCTGTCGGAAAACCGATTGTTCGCCCGCGCTTATCGCCTGTCTGCACAATGCCAGAAATAGCCCAATCATGCCCTAGCATGGTTGTCGCCTGTTCAGGTGCACCAGCCTGCAAAGCCGCACGTATCCGGCTTGATGAAATAACCACCGAATTATCGTCAATAAGAAGCGGTACGGTGGTAGCCGTAATATGCACTGAACGCCCGATCTCGTTGATTGTATCCATATCGCCACCACGACCACGGCCAAAAGCAAAATCACTGCCCGCAAATAGCTGGGTAACGCCCAAAGCTGGCAAAATATCAGTGACAAACGCTTTGGCGTCAGTCCGGCGTAGCACATCGTCAAAAGTGACATGGATAATATGTTCAACGTCTAGCTGGCCTAGCAAACGATCTTTTTCATGGCGGTCGGCAAGATGAAATGGCACATCGTCTTGGCGAAAAAACTCGCGGGGATGCGGATCAAAAGTAATAACAGCTGGTGTCAGATTATGCGTAACCGCATGGCTACAGGCGGCCTGAATGACTTTCTGATGCCCACGATGAACGCCATCAAAATTACCAATAGCGGCGCATAAGCGCTGTTGCTGTAATGGCGGGTCGCCAACAGCCCAGTCGATAACATTTACAAACGTGGAATCATCATGTGTCATAGGGCGGCACTATATCGCTTAACGCATCGATATTTCAACGGTTGTTAGCAAGTTTTTGCCCCATCCGTGCAATACATCATATTATCTGGATAATATTGAACAATATCGGATAGTAACGGGGTTTGCACACGTATCATAATTCTGTAACCTATCGGCACGACACAGACATATTGCGCTTTTCACATTTAAGTGGCGCATAGCATGGCAGAAATTCAAATATGACAGACATTTCAATTGATAGCATTAGTGCGTCTCTGGGCATCAACAGCTTTTTGAATGAGCAAGCTGTTTCGGTCGCAGTGGCCTATTCGGTTCAGCTAACAGCCGGTATTTTGACCTTGATCATTGGTATCTGGCTATCGGGCAAAGCTGGCCGTATGACGCGCAACTATCTGTCGCGGTTCGACAAGCTGGACAAAACCATTGTGCCATTATTGGGGGCGCTGGTTCGCTATACGGGACTGACCCTGACATTGGTTGTTTCGCTTGGTAAATTTGGTGTTGAAACAACATCTATTATCGCGGTTCTTGGTGCGGCTGGCCTTGCGATTGGTCTGGCCTTACAAGGCACTTTGTCGAACGTAGCATCGGGTTTAATGCTGTTGTTTTTGCGCCCCTTTAAAACAGGTGACTGGATTGAAGTTGCGGGCGTATCTGGAACAGTGCGTGAAATTGGATTGTTTACGACGGTCATTGATACTTTCGACAATGTCTATAACAGCGTTCCAAATTCGGCAATCTGGTCATCAAACATCATCAACCATGCCCGCTATGGCACGCGCCGCCTCGATCTTGATATTGGGATTAGTTATGAAAGCTCGCTTGATGATGCCGAAACCGCCATGATGGAACTGGCACAGGATCCAAGGGTTCTGCAGGATCCACCACCACGTTTCATCGTTGTGTCCTATGGAGATAGCGCGATCATTGTGCGTTTGCGCACTTATGCAACATATGATGATTTTTTCGATCTTAACTGGGATTTACATCGGCAACTAAAAGATGCCCTTGCCAAATATGAAATTGAAATTCCTTTCCCACAACGTGTTGTAAGACACATGTATGATGACCGAGATGTAAACCGTGACGACGACTCCGCCTAAACCGGAAAAACCGCATAAGATTACCCGCGAAACGCTGCGCAACGGATTAGTAGCGCGCATGGCAACCGAACGGGATGGCGAAAATACGATCGTGGCTAGTGATGACGATCTGCTTAGGTCACGCCAGCAATTCATTCCTGATGATTACGATTGTGATGATATTTGGATTTTTGGTTATGGCAGCCTTATTTTCAACCCTGTCATGAAACACTCAGAACGTCTTTTTGCCCGTGTTTATGGACATCACCGCCGATTTTGCCTGTGGACAAAAATTGGCAGGGGATCACCAGAATTTCCCGGGCTGGTTCTGGCATTGGATAAAGGTGGATCATGCCCAGGTGTCGCCTTTAAATTACCATGTGATCTTGCCATTGCCGAAATTGATCTATTGTGGAAGCGTGAAATGATCACGCTTGCTTATCGTCCAACATGGTTAAAATTACATACAGCGAACGGCATCAAACGAGGCATTGGCTTTGTTGCTAACCCTGACCGTCCGGTATTTGCGCCCCACATGACACATGACGAGACCGCACACGTAATTGCCAATGCCGAAGGCTTTCTGGGGCCATGCCATGATTACCTGTTCAACACGCTTCATGGGCTTCAGAAGCTAGGCATATCCGATCCCACGTTGGAAAAACTTGCAGCCAAAGTTGAACATAAGCTTGCTTCGCCGGATCATATTCGCTAGGAAAGCGATGTCGGGATTGTGCGGCTGTGGCGGAATGGTAGACGCGGCGGATTCAAAATCCGCTCCTGGTGACAGGGTGGGGGTTCAAGTCCCTTCAGCCGTACCACCCCGACAAAGGCATTTTTAATGATCAGCACAAATATATTTTCATCATCAATGGTATGGGCAAAGTCGGTCTATGATCGCGGGCTAAAAACCGCTGGTACGCCTTTTGCGACACGCTTCATGCTGGTCTTTGCTGTTCTGGAATCAATCATTATTCCCATACCTGTTGATCCACTTTTGGTCGCGGTGGTACTAGCCAAACCCATGAAATGGCTTCGCATGGCCTTGGCCTGTACGCTGGCATCGGTCATTGGCGGTGCAGGTGGGTGGGCACTGGGTGCCATTCTGGGACTAGGTATTCATGATATTCTGGCAATGTTTCCCGAAAAGCTGGCGGCACCAACCGCCTTTGCCGCAGTCGAAGCAGGCTTTGTCACATGGGGTTTGATAATCGTGTTTATTGGTGCCTTTTCGCCGCTACCTTATAAGGTGATAGCGGTCAGTGCTGGTTTATTGGGCTTCGGACTTTTACCTTTCATTCTTGTGTCACTTGTTGGGCGGGGCTTGCGTTTTATCATTGTTGCTGGCATTGCCCGCCATCATGGTGATGCCAAGACCGTTATCAGTCTTTTATCACTTCTGATCATACTTATTGTTGGGGCATTATGGTTGACACATTGAATACTGATAAAATGACAATGAGCGCATGGATGACAATAGGGCGCGGACTTGGGTTTACCGGTGCCATATCGGCTAGCCTGCTTGGCGGCGCATTTGCGTTTGAATATCTGGGTGGATTGATGCCCTGCACTATGTGTATCTGGCAACGGTGGCCACATGCGATCATCATTGTGGCAGCATTAGTCGGGCTTCGTGGTATCACGCCTGTTGCCATGATGGGACTGATCGCAATTATGGCCGCTATTAGCATTGGGCTGGGCGGTTTTCATGCTGGTGTTGAATGGCAACTATGGCAAGGACCCAGCGGATGTAGCGCCGCATTACAAAGCAATATGGCTGTTACCGACTTGGTTGATCAACTTCTGGCAACACCTGTTATCAGGTGCGACGAAGTAGCATGGTCATTTTTAGGCATTTCAATGGCAGGATGGAACGCAATCTTTAGTTTGGACATGCTGTTGATCGCGCTGTTCGCCATGTTAGGGCGCAACAATATCAAACATCAGAATTCAGGGATCCGTTAGAATATGGCAAAAACACATACAAGCCCGACTGATATTGCGCGTTACCTGCGCGTTGATCATGCTGGTGAGCGCGCCGCTCAGCAAATTTACAAAGGTCAACTGGCCGTGCTGAAAAATCATGCTATGGGCCCCGAAATCCAGCATATGATGGAACTGGAAGTCGAACATCTTGAGACTTTTGAAACGTTGTTAAACGAGCGGGAAGTTAGACCATCATTACTTGATCCTTTATGGGGTGCCGCAGGGTTTGCGCTTGGCGTGGCAACGGCGGCGATGGGGCCAAAAGCGGCCATGGCCTGTACCATCGCGGTTGAAGAAGTTATCGGTGAGCATTATCAGAAGCAGGCTGAAAATCTGGGCAAAGATGAAGCTAGTTTAAAAAAGATCGTTGAAAAATTCCGTGACGATGAATTGGAACATCGTGATATTGCGATCGACCATGATGGTGAAAATGCAAAACATTACGACATGTTGCGTGCTGTCATTCAGCGTGGATGCCGCACGGCCATCAAGGTAGCTGAAAAGCTCTAGCTTTCATCCTGTTGTAATTCACTATCCCAATATAGATAGTCCCGCCATGATTCATGAAGATAGTTTGGTGGAAAACCACGGCCATTTTCCTGTAACTGCCAAACATTTGGCGCCATTGGTGCCGCCAGAGGATGCATATTGCACTGGCTGGGTAGTTTGTTTGCTTTGCGAAGATTACAAGAGCCACAGGCAGCAACCACGTTAGCCCATGTTGTACGCCCACCTTTTGACCTAGGAATCACATGGTCAAATGTCAGTTCCGAAGCTGGCAAACTAGTACCGCAATATTGGCAACTAAACCTATCACGCAAAAATACGTTAAAACGTGTGAAAGCTGGATTGCGTGTTTGCGGTACATATTCTTTTAGAGCAATCACCGACGGCAATTTTATCTGCATGCTTGGTGAACTGATCCGCTGGTCATATTCCGAAATAATACTAACGCGTTCGAGACAGACCGCCTTTACCGCGTCCTGCCATGACCATAGGGAAAGAGGGAAATAATTTAGAGGTCGAAAATCCGCATTCAGAACCAAAGCTGGTGCGAAACTACCTGCATTCATAATCACATCCTCGATGTTACCTGATTTCAAAACAGTATCTGTGTATTATGAAAACACGTCCACACAGATATGACAACCCCGTGCCCACTACATATAGAAATAGTCATCTACACAATATCTAAATATTGTGTGCTTTATCACAAAGCGCGCCTATGCGGGCAAATGTAAGGCCAGAAATTCTATCGCCGCTGACAAAGCATCTGCATCGATTCCGTGGCCAAGACCATCACGAGGAACGCGTGAGACATCCGCACCAAGGCCTTTTAAGATATCTGCCGAAACATCCATCATCTCAAACGGTACAACCAAATCCTGTGTGCCGTGGATAAGCTGAACGGCGGGAAAATTACGGCTATCTTCAGTAGCTACCAAATCATCATATACCAGAAGCGCACCTGAAAAACTGACTATGGCAGCTGGTTTTTCCGCCATCCGAAGCCCACAATGCAGGCTCATCATCCCCCCTTGTGAAAATCCCATTAGCGCACTAGCGTTATTATCAAGACCTAACGCGCTCGCGGCGGCCGCAATCGCTGTCTCGATCACAGGTGCGGCAATAACTGGACCTGTGACCCTGTCTTCTATATCAAACCATTGCCGCCCCGCAGGATTCATGCTGCAAGCTTCAGGCGCGTGCGGGACAAAGAAAGCCGCCCCCGGAAAGCGCACCGAAAAGGGATAGGCAAGATCGGCAAGGTCATTACCATCTGCACCCCAGCCATGTAGCATGATGATCAAGCTTGACGCTTTGCCGCCACGCGCGGGATCAACAAAAGGCCCTGATAGCTCTCCAAAGCGGCGATCTGCCATGCTATACTCCTGTATTAAATAAGCTGCACTGTTTATATATTAACGCCAAGACCAAGCCAATATATACACCTATTTCAGGGGAGTGATGCATCATGATTACGCGATTTGCTCCAAGCCCGACTGGCGCGCTTCATCTTGGCCATATATATGCGGCCAAAGTCGCCCATGATCTAGCCCAAATGAATAACGGCCGTTTTCACTTGCGGATCGATGATCTGGACAGGACGCGATGCCGCCCTGATTTTATCGATGCCATTTACGATGATCTTCGATGGGTTGGGCTTGACTGGCATGGCACACCATCATTTCAGTCAGACAGACAGACATATTACGCCAAGGCAATCACTCGTTTACACAATATGGACCTGCTCTACCCTTGCTATCTGACTCGGCGCGAGCTTGCCGAGATGACACAGGCGCCTCATGGCACCCCATATAATGACAGTCCCATCATGCCGATAAATACTGACCAGATGATAAGCGATAGCGAACAAAAACGACGCGCCGCCGAGGGCCAGCAAGCGGCGTGGCGATTGCGCATGGATGCCGCCATAAAGGCCACAGATAGCCATACGCCGTTTAGTTGGCGTGAATGCGCCTATTCAGCTGGGGCGGGGTTAAAAATCGCCACACCCGAAATATTTGGTGATGTTGTGATAGCGCGAAAGGATCTAGGTAGCTCATATCATCTTGCTGTTGTGATCGATGATATGCTTGATAATGTCAGCTTGGTCACACGTGGGGTTGATTTGCAAGCATCCACACATCTACATCGTTTGTTGCAAGCCTTGCTGGATTTGCCAACACCTGACTATCTGCATCACCCGCTGGTGACAGATGCCGACAATAAGCGGCTTGCCAAACGCGACAAGGCACAGGCTGTTGACGCTTTCAGACATAATGGCATGGATGCCGAAAGTTTGATGGCTTATTTGCCACCTTTACCGGGTTACGAATCTGTCAGGACGTAGCCTCAGATTTATTATATCTGAGAGAATAAGCTTATAAAAAATTGCTGAAATATTAACGTAATGCGGTAAAAAATCTCAATAGAATTTAAAATATGAGAAAATAAAAATAATTCCGTTTAGCGGGGTTGACTAGGAAGCTTAACTCCAGCATATCTGCGCTTGTACGAACGTTTGTTTGTGCATTTCCTCCCTAAACTTGGTCGTGAGCATGCTCACGACCCCTTTTTCATAAAATGATAGAAACATCATTTTATGAAACCCAGTTGCACTGATCAGGCTTTGGTATTGTAATATCCATAGCTGAACAGCCAGCCAACGGTGCACATAAGACAGAATACAGGCAAAGTTGCTGCCATAACCATCATTTCCCATCCAAGTTGACTATGCACGACCCCAGCAACAAGCGAGGCTGATGCAACAAGGATTGTCATTGTCAGGTCAGCAACACCTTGGACACGTCCACGCTCTTCGGGATTGGCGACTAGTGCCACCAATGAACTGCCACCGATATATAAAAAATTCCATCCGATACCCAACAGGAACAACGCACCAAAATAATGCCAGAAATCATCGCCAATCAGCGCCAGCACAATAACCATGATGTAGGCAAAAACACCTAACCCCAAAATTCGGCTAGCACCATAACGTGCAATAAGGTTGCCAGTAAAAAATGACGGCGCAAACATCGCCACAACATGCCATTGAATAATCGAGGCATTAGCCGATGTACCAAGTTGACTGACATTTACCACTTGTAACGGTGTCGCTGTCATCAGATAGCTCATCAGGGCATAGCCAAGTGCGGCGCAAAACATGCCAATCAGAAACATCGGCATGCGTAAAAACAAGCTTATCGGGCGACCCGCAAATGACTGATTTTCTGGCTTTGGAATCTTAACCCCAAAAATAAAAAGAAGGGAAAAAAGCTGAACGACCGAAGCTGTGAAAAAACAGCCTGCATAGAGAGCATCAGGCACTATATCTACTGTGTTTCGGGCAATTTCAGGCCCCAGAAAGGCGGCAACCAGCCCGCCGGTCAACACCCATGATATGGCACGCGGTTTATCCTCAGGCGCGGCACTATCGGCGGCGGCATAACGATAAAATCCTGCACAGGCCAATGAAAACCCTAGCCCCATAGATGCTATGCAGAAAAACACATAGTGATGCAATACAATCGCCATACCCTGAGATAAAGCTGATAAGACCGCAACACACACGCCAGCAATAAACACTGGACGACGGCCATATCGCGACATCAGCAAAGAGACTGGCAAGGTCGAGAGCATCGACATCACAAACATCAAAGACAAAGGCAAAGTTGACAACCATGCGACAGGCGCAAGTATGCTACCCACCAATGCTGTATTTATCATATTCACATTCATGGTTGTCATCGACAATGCTTGCGCACATGTCAATCTGAACACATTTTTTTGATTATGCTTCAAATTCAGCATTACATAATCTGCTTTAGTTTTGATGAGACATCACGTGCAAAGCCAAACCATGAATGATGGGCAAGGAATGTCACTTAGGACTTCAGCTTCCGGCCAAAGAGTTCAAGTCGGTGATCAACTAGCTCATATCCCATTTCGCGGGCAACCTGTTCTTTGAGTGCTTCTAATTCAGCATGATAGAATTCGATAACATCGCCAGTTTCCACATCAACCAGATGCTCATGATGTTCGCCTGATTCTTCATAACGGGCACGGCCATCACCGAATTCAATGCGATCGATTACCCCAGCTTCTTCAAGTAATTTGACTGTCCGATAAACGGTTGCGATCGAGATGGTATCATCTTCTTGAACAGCGCGACGATATAGCTGATCGACATCAGGATGATCTTCGGATTCTTCGATAACGCCTACGATTATCTGGCGCTGACTGGTCACGCGCATTCCCTTAGCCAAGCATTTTTCCATCAATGTGTTTGACATATGCGTCTCATTCTCTAGCAGGTTACCGATACTATAGGCTTTTACCGCACCGTTATCCACCCCCAATTGGAATGGGTTATTCTACCTCGTCTTCATCGATATTACCGTCACCAGAAACAGTTGTTGCTTCATAAGCGCGACGATCCTGCTGAAATTTGACAGCCGCAAGGGGCAAGCTACAGATGTAAACGGTGGCTAGGGCAAGATAGGTAATCCAAGGTTGCGTCACAATCCCTGCTCCGAGCAAGCCCACAACAGCCAGAATCGGCAACACACTGCCCACAGGGAGTTTAAGCCGTTTTCCAGCAAAGGTAGGAAGCGCTGTGACAGCGCCTACACCAATAAGAATGAGCCAGCCTGATACATAAAGTGCCTCACGCACCCATGGCAGGTTAAATTCAAGATCAAGACAAATCGGCACCAAAACAAGAAACGCTGCCGCCGGCGCAGGAATACCCGTAAAATAGTTTTTTGCATATACTGGTGGGTTTGGAAGTTCAGAGTCAAAGCGAGCCAACCTTAACGCAATCGAAACTGCGTAAAACAAGGTCGCGCCCCATGCCAAATTGCCGTAATCCTGAAGCGCCCATAAATAAAGCGACAGCGCAGGCACAACCCCAAACACGACAAGATCTGACAAGCTATCAAGCGCCGCACCAAAAGCACTTGCCGTTTGAAACTTACGCGCCGCGCGCCCATCAAGCGCATCAAAAACAGCCGCCAGAGCAACAAGCACAATCACGCCAGCCCAGCGCCCATCCAAAGCAAAGCGCAGTGCTGTCAAACCCGAGACAAAACCACCAATCGTAAGCATATTGGGTAGTAACCAGTATATTGATACTGACCGAAACCGCTGATTATGCGGTTTTAGATTAGCATCACTCACCGCACTGTCCCCACGTCAGGTTCATTGTAGTTTCCAGCAAGATCAGCAATGACAGTTTCACCCGCAATGGTACGTTGTCCAGCAAGAACGGTAACAGGCGTTTTAGCGGGAAGCCACACATCGACACGACTACCAAAACGGATGATGCCATATTGCTGACCCACATTAAGTTGATCGCCAACAGCAGCTTCGAGAATAATCCGGCGCGCGACAAGTCCGGCAATTTGCACAACGCCAATCTTTTGTCCGCTTTCAGTTTCCAAAACCATGTTCTGGCGTTCATTCTGTTCTGAAGCCTTATCAAGGCTTGCATTCAAAAATGCCCCTTCATGGTATGCTGTTTCAATGACCTTGCCTGCCACAGGTGCACGATTCACATGCACATCAAACACATTCATGAAAATTGAAACACGTCGCCACTCACCTGCTGGGAGCGCCAAATCGGCAGGTACATTTTCAACACCTGTTGATAAAACCCGGCCATCAGCTGGAGATATAACCAGATTATCCGTAATCGGAGTCACACGGCGCGGATTACGAAAGAAATACACACACCAAAGCGACAGCAAACATCCTGGCAGGACAAAAAGCGTCCAGAAATAGGTGATAATACCACTTGCCAAAACAAACAGGAAAATAAATGGCCAGCCAGCCGGATGAATCGGAACCAGCAATGCCTCTTTCGTACTCTTGATAATATTCATATCTTCATGCGCTCTCAATGTGTCAAAGGACAAACGTCCCGTTAAAACAGTCTGTCACCATAGACAAATGTCATGCGTCAGTCACCCGCCAATCACTAGACATGGCACTAGGGTTTAATAAACATGGTGTTTGGCAATATTTTCAGAATGCTTTAATAAAGCTAGTCGCCAGTGGACGTCAACGATGTTTGCACGGCCTTGGCATCTTCAGGCGCAATCAAACCACGTGCCAGCAGATCATCCAGCTTGCTACTCAACGCACCACGGCTAAGCAAGCGTGGGGCTTCAAGCCCATCAATACGTATTTGGATTGCGGTGTTTTCACCGTCATTTGATGCCGTATGTGAAGCACCGCTCTGGCTTTGAGGCACATCGCCATGTTGGATGTCGTTTTGATGGCCATTTTGATGCCCATTCATCATTCCACTTACAATCTTATTGGCAGAAGGCGGCGATTGGATTGTTTCATCATCACTATTCTGGAGCGTGTTATCTGAAATTTGGTCAGTTGAGTCGGTTGATTCTTCCCAAGCCATTGCAGCGCTGTCTTGATCAATATCTGGATGAATATCTGGATGAATATCTGGTTTGTTTTCGCGTTCCTGAACATCAAAAGCAGACATGCTTTGATCATTATCGAAGTTATGCGGCTTAGCTTTTTCTGCGGGCGTGACAAAAGAGTGCTTTGACTCAAACATTGGCACCGATTGTTCGGCCATGGCTGATGTTACCAACAAAGACGGTGATTGCGGGGACGCTTTAATTGTAGCAGGACGTACATTTAGAAGCGCAAGCTGATTGTTGCGTCCACGCTGAGTTATGATTTGCGTGTCTGTACCTGTCATGCGATCAATAAATTCGCCTACCAGTATTACTTGCCACTGACACGCCTCAATCTCCCATGGACGTAGATGCCAAGGCAGATCGTCCAGTGATGAAAATTTATCGCCAATCCATTTGACCGAATAAGACATTCGACCAGTTTTGGTAGAATTTTTGCGGCGTGGTCGCATTCGCAAACGGCGATTAAGCACCTGAGATATATGAATTATTTCATGTGCAACCACTTCAAGAGCATCTTTGATCCCGGCGGCCGTTGAAACCGACATCTCAAAGACCGTCGGCAATGTCACACCAAAAACCCCAGGTCTTTCTGACAGCATGTCACGTGACAATGGCACACGGATGGGACGGTTAGCAGCATCGATCAGCAAGGTGATCATTTTTTGCTGTTTTGATGTCAGCAAACGATCGGCAAAATATTGAGCGGCCGCACTTAGCAATTCTTCTTCACCAGCTGGCAAATTTATTGCGATAACTTCAATATTTTTCTGCTTTGCCATGACTTCGTAAATCCACTCTTGAACGCGCCTAGATTATCACAGCACAGTCAGGAGTACAGTATTTTGCATATTAACCGCTTGTATATTGGTTTAGCTTCATCATAAAGTAATTGCGAATAGATGAATAATTTCTGTGTAGCGTTTGTAATCACTAATGAATTTAGTTGGTAATCGCGCACAACACCAAGCCATACATCTTTTCATATGACGGTTAAAAAATAGATGTAATTTGTTAACAAAGACCTAAAAAATTAGAACTTTATCACACATTCTAATGCACATAGGTCAATCGAAAGGATGTCAAATGGATAACAACATGTTTGAAAAGGGCCTTGCACAACGCAAAGCAACACTGGGCGCTGAATATGTAGAAAATGTAATGGCAAACGCTGATGATTTCATGAAACCGTTTCAGGAAGCCATGACAGCATGGTGCTGGGGCTTTGGCTGGGGTGACGAAGCCATTGATGCCAAAACGCGATCAATGATGAATCTTGCCATGATCGGCGCACTTGGAAAAATGCATGAATGGGAACTTCATTGTCGTGGCGCCATGCGCAATGGTGTATCGAAAGAAGAAATTCGTGCCATTATTCATGTTATTGGAATTTATTGCGGTGTTCCACAGGCGCTTGAATGTTTTCGCGCGGCGAATAAAGCAATCGCTGACTTTGAAAAATAGGTGAAAATCCTGTAATAACTATATAGACAGTACAAATTGCATTTTGAAATGTGAACAAAGTTGCAAAAAATACAATAAAAACAACGTGTATATCACATAGCGTATATAAATTATGGACTTATGCGCGATTTTGAGAGAGTTTGTTACAGACAATGGCATTTTGCCTGTCTTTATGGAACCATGTTAAAACATTGATCCACGTTGAAAGATTGTGTAAGAAAGTGACAGGTAAAGGAGCATAAACTTATGCAACAGATGATGAGTTTTTTAGTTGTCGGTGTATTCGCTTTGGGCGTGCAAAGCGCTATCGCTGGCGGTTTGCCCGTGACAAAATCTGCTGATGCAACAAGCGCAGGTTCAGGCACTACCCAAGCCTCGGCCACTACGTCCACAAATTCAGCCGCAAATGATACATCGGCGTCGTCAAGTTCCAATAATGCGACTGGTTCAAATACTACATCCACAGAAACGGACGCCACAGCCACGCAAAGCGCTGAAGCAGCAGCTGGCGACGAGACCGAAAATGGCGCTGTTTTTGTTGCCATTGAAGATGATCCGCTGATTGTTGATGCCTCTGCCATCATGGATGATGATGGAATGGGTAACGTGCAAGTACAGTGGCAGATTTCGAAAGATGGTGAGACATGGATGAATTTGACAGGTGCTGTTCATCAATCATTTACACCGCGCGAAGCCCATGTTGGCCAACGCTTGCGGGTGCAAATCTCATATGTTGATGGACAGGGCAATCTGGAAACACTTACCAGCCCTCCTTCAACAAAAGTCCAAAATGTGAATGACAAGCCTATTGGCTCACCACAGTTGGCGGGGAATGCCCGTGAAGAAGATGCGCTGGTTGTTGATGTAAGCCTGATTGCCGATGAAGACGGTGTCGGGATTTATGCCATCATCTGGCAGCGCTCAAGCACAAAGACCGAATGGCAGGCGTTCCCTGAGTCTGTTGGCGAAGTGCTTCAGCTTACCCAGGCGCATGTTGGTTATTCCTATCGTGCAGTAGTGTCATATGTTGATAGCCACGGCACCCGTGAGCTATTGATCACCAATCCATCAGAAACTGTCGTCAATGTTGATGATCCCGTTCAAGGCGAAGTTCTGTTGGCTGGTGAAGCGTCTGAGGGAGAGGTTTTAACCGCGAATACAGCGCGCGTGTCTGATGAAGATGGCATTGCAAGCATGACTGTTGGATGGGAATCATCCAAAGATGGCCGTACTTGGCGGGCGATCGAAACTGGCGGTGCTAGCCAGTTGCGCTTGTCACAAGCCCTTGTTGACAGACAGGTTCGTGCCCGCGTTAGCGTTGTTGACACATTTGGCATTGAAACAGTTATTTTCAGCCAAGCAACCAACACAGTTAAAAATGTGAATAACAAGCCAGCTGGAACGATATTTGTTAAAAGGGTTGGTGGTTAATACAAACTTCAAATCCAAAATAAAACATGAAGCTGTCCACATGATCATGTGGGCGGCTTTTATTTTGAAAAATGGTTATCGGTTCAACCCTCTGCATTATTTTGTAAAAATATGCCCAAAATATTGAATTTTTAATTTTTTGCTTTGACTATTTTTATAATAGGTACACACTAAATGCAGTATGAAGCATGTTAATTTACATCTAGGTGTTGATTACAAGCGTCCCAAACGCCTCTGGGCTTCTGCTATCGTCAAAATATCTTCAATGACCGCTATCGCTAATGGAGCTTTGCCATGCAACTGACTGACCGCGATCCTCGAACGGAATGTTCTATCCTTCCTTTTCAACGTCCTCATCAGGACACTGACAGCGTCACTACCAGCAATATTGCTGCCGTCATTGCGGTAACAGTTTTGCATCATGGCGATATGTCACCAGAAGAAAAATTGATCAGTATTATTGAAGCTAGTGGTGAGGCTGAAATCCTTGATACCGTTGATGGTATGGAAGCATTTTCTGAATGTGAACAAGCCTATAATGATGCCACCAATGATAATGACCGTATAAGCTTGGTCTAGGCGTCTGCGTTCTGGTTCACCATAAAGGCTATTGCGGCATAGATTACCTATAAAATATGGGTCATGGCCAATACCCATATAGGTATTCCAATCGCCGCAACCAGCGTCTGCACAGTTATAATTTCAGCCATCAAAGGCGCATCACCGCCCAGTTCCTGTGCCAGCGTGAATGATGACGTTGCTGTTGGCGCAACGGCCAAAACCACCAATACCAGCAAGACATCTTTATCAAGCCCAAGAGCAAGACCCACAAGCATCATAATCACTGGTAATACCAGCAATTTGGCAAGCACCGCTAGAACCAAGGCGGCCGAATGCGCGCGCAATGCCGAAATACGAATTGATGCACCAACGCATAATAACAGCATCGGCAAAGCCGCACTTCCAAGAATATTGGCCGCACCAGTGATGAAATCAGGTACCGGAATAGATAGTAAATTGACAATACCGCCAAGAATAATCGCGCCCATGAGTGGATTACGCGCTAATTCAGCCATAATAGCCCGGCCAAGATGCGCATCCTGTTCGCCTTCACGAAGCAGAAAAATAATAATCACAGCAAAAATATTGGATATTGGCACCAAAACTGCCACCGCAATCGCACCAATTTCAAGCGCGGCAACACCAAAAGCGCCTTGAACAAAGGCTAGCATCAAAAACCCGTTATGGCGTAAACCAGCCTGTATCAGTGACGAGGTTGCTGGACCACTCGCGCCTATTAAACGGCCTGCAAGAAAGCCGTAGATAACCATAACTGTGGCGGCAATGAGCAATGTCAGACAAAAAGGCAGTATGAATTCGGCTGATAAACTGGCCGTTGACGTTAGATTGAATAACAAACCAGGAAACAATATCCAGTAACAAATTTTGGACAAAGCATCCCAAAAAGAAACGGGCACGAATGCCCGCATCTTTATTAAATGTCCGACCACCACCAAAAGAAGCACCGACAGGATTGTCGAGATCATGGCGCTCATAAGGTCATATCTGTCATAAATGTAGCCTAGCCATTATCGCCTGTATCAGTTCCAAGCTTTTTGATGCTTTTCCAAGCAAGCGGCATAAGGCCAGCAGCCACAACAGCTTTCAGCACATCACCATAAAGAAACGGCATAACACCATGAATAACGGCTTTTTCAAAACCAATCATCATACTGAGCCATGCCACACCAAAGACGTAAATAACTGTCGTCCCAATCAGCATCATAGCTGCTGTTGAAATCATTGTGCGGCCCATGCCTCGTTCAGCCATGTATCCAAGCGTAACCGCAGCGATCAAAAAGCCTGCAAGATAACCGCCTGTAGGTCCAAACATATACAGCGCACCAGAAGCACCATTGGCAAACACAGGCAAGCCCAACGCACCTTCAAAAAGATATAAAGCAACTGTACAACCAGCCATCCGTGAACCATAAGTCATGCCAATCAACAATATAGCAAGCGTCTGACCGGTAACCGGAACCGGATACATAGGAACTGCAACTTGTGCAGCCGAAGCAATAAGCAAGCTACCCATTATAACCATCACAGCCTTGGCGAGATATGTACGCGTTTTATCATCCGTGAAACGGTCATTTAAAAGAGCCGCTGCCAATGTTGTAAAATGGGCGGAATGTACGTGAGCTGGCGCAGTCATATTCATCTCCTTAAAGGCTTTGATAAGGCGCCAGTATAGAGTCATGCCATTAGAAAACAAGCCACTGACGCACGGACAATTGCGTTGTTGCATTCTTCGATTACCAAATTCATATGGAATGCCGGTTGCTTATAGCTATTCAACAAGCTAAACAGCTTGCCTGTTATAGATTTTCTGTCACAGGAAATTACTTTATTTGATCCAAGGACATACAGAAATGCTCGAAAAATTATTTGGCTTGAAAGCAGCATCGACGACTATTCGCACCGAAATTCTGGCTGGTATGAGTACCTTTTTGACAATGTCGTTTATCATTGCGGTCAATCCAATGTTTCTTGCCGATGCGGGTATTCCTTTTGAAGCTGGCTTTGTTGCTACGATTATCGCCACAACAGTTGGCACTGCCATCATGGCATTTTGGGCAAAATGGCCTGTTGCCGTTGCTCCGGGTATGGGCTTAAACGCATATTTTGCCTATGGATTGGTACTTGGTCAGCAATTTTCCTGGCAACAGGCACTCACCGCTGTTTTTGTAGCATCTTTGCTATTTTTTCTGTTCTCACTTAGCAAAGCCAGAAGCTGGTTGATTGGGGCTATTCCAACCTCGATGCAGGTTGGCATTACTGCCGGTATTGGTCTTTTTCTGGCAATGATTGGACTCCAAAGCATGGGGCTGGTTGCGGCTGATCCTGATACGATCGTGCGCCTTGGCACGGTGCATGCGCCTGAATTGCTATTGGCACTTGCTGGACTTGTTTTGATGGCAGGTTTGCAAGCGCGCGGCATAAACGGTTCGATATTAATCAGCATTATGATACTCAGTATTATTGGCTGGGTCAGCGGCCTTGCTGAATTTGGTGGCATTGTGTCCACCTCAATCCCTACAGCCAGTGCCGCTTTCCAGCTCGATTTTTCGGTGCTGACGACGTTTAGTTTCCTGTCAGTTGTTTTTGTGCTGTTCTTCCTCGATTTTTTCGATACCACCGGCACCCTGACGGCCATCGCTGACCTTACAGGAAAACGAAAAGATGATGGGTCCATCGAGAATTTGGATCGTGCTGTACTTGCCGATACAGGTGCTAGCATTGTTGGAAGCCTTGTTGGAACGTCAAGCATGACAACCTATATGGAAAGCGCAACAGGCATTAAAGCTGGTGGACGGACTGGCCTTACCGCATTGGTTGTCGCAGTTTTGTTTGTTTTCTGCTTGTTCTTGCAGCCCCTTTTCGCCTCAATTCCAGCCTTTGCAACAGCGCCAGCATTGGTTTTTGTAGCGGCGGCGTTTTTACAACCGCTTCGTAATATTGATTGGGACGATGCCGTCGTCGGCATACCTGTTTTGCTGACCACGCTGATCATGCCTTTGACATTTTCCATCGCTGCGGGCATCGCGATTGGTTTTCTGTCCTATATCGCTATCCATATCATTGCTGGACGGATGCAGAATTTGAATGCGGGGATTATCATAATTGGTCTGTTCGGCGCGGTGTGGCTGCTTGCAGCCTAGGCCCAGGTTAGCTGGTCAATAATGGTTTCAAGGCAATCAAACGGCACAATCACCGCATAGCCATCCCCAGCACCTGCGGTGATTGTAATATCCGAAGCAGAAACATGGTTGGAGATACCAATCGCTTGGCCAAATTGCATATGCAAGCCATCAAGTGGCCAAGCAAGACCGCGTGATGAAACAAAGCTTTGCTTAGCAAGCGGGACAATCGATAAGCGCGTGCCAACAGATAGGCGAAGCGCAATATCACCTCTAACCGCCAGAATAATATCTTCTGCGCCAACAAGAAGCAGTTGCGATTGATTCGATGTGGCCGCCAATGCATGCATCGCACCAAGCGAATGATCAAAACGACTTCCAATAAAGCCAATCCCCACAATCAGCGGGGCAGTGATCAAATTCAGGCATTTTTCAAAATCTGTATCATCCTGACCGGACAGTTTTATCTGCTGTATATCTGGCGATAAAGACGCCAGATCACCAACCGAATCCATATCACCAATAATCGCCAATGGTTCACGTCCAGCCTTTAACGCCGCATGCACACCACTATCGGCGGCAATCACTTGCCATCCGGATGGCAAGGCAGATAAACCAACAGGATCAGGAACACCGCCAACCAACACGACTGGGCTATCAAACGTTAAAGCTGTCAGTATTTCGGTCATCTCGCCTGCCCTTTTTACGTTCTGCATATTAAGCAATATGTCTGCATGATTACAAACAACTATATGGATTTATCATAATGATAACCAAATAATGATACGCTTTCACTCATTAGCCCTTGTGTTTAAAGTTAGCCTATACTAACTTTCAGAGATGGAACAAAATCAGACGTCAGCTGAACCATTAATGTCGCCTGCCATAACACCAGCTAAGCCTTATATGCTTTCGCTTGCGTTACAGACTTTGCTGATTTGTGTTCCTGTTTTTGTTGCCGCTATCGCACTGTCGGTTTGGACGACAGAGTTAGCGGATATTATCTTCACAGCGATTGCCGATGCCTATCTTCAGGTCAGCACCTTTGTTGCGGCTACCTTTTTGATTTTTTATGGCATTGAAAAAATATTAAACATCGATGCCACTGAAATATTACGTCGCAAGACTATCTGGCAAGTGCCGATTGCGGCCGGGCTTGGTGCTTTGCCTGGTTGTGGCGGAGCTATCATTGTCATCACGCAATATGTCACCGGACGACTAAGTTTTGGAAGCGTTGTTGCCGTATTGACAGCGACCATGGGTGATGCAGCCTTTTTGCTTATTGCGCAAGAACCGCTTACCGGCATTGCCATTATGATGATGGGGTTTGGTGTTGGTAGTGTCAGCGGCTGGATTGTCAATTATCTGCATGGTGCCGATTTTATGCGCCAAAATGGCTCAGTTAGAGAATTTGACGAACCCCATAACCGTGATGCCAGCAGTAGCTGGCTTGACCGCATGTGGTATCTGATCTTGATTCCCGGCATTATTCTGGCAGGTCTGGTTGCCTTTCAAGTTGATGTTGATGCTATGTTTGCATCATCTTTTCATCAAAAACCAGCCACCTTAATCGGCGTTGTGGGTGGTACACTGGCACTAGCCATGCGTCTCGCTCCACATTTTGGTATGCCAGGTGATGTCGGCTTTTCAAATAGCGGTGGCATGTTCCGCCGAACAGTTGCCGATACAAATTTTGTGACCGTGTGGGTGATTGGTGCTTATTTGCTTTTCGAGTTGACCATCTATTTTACTGGCGTCGATCTGAAAGCCCTGTTTGATGGCTGGGCATTATTTACGCCTTTAGTGGCTATCCTTATTGGTTTCTTGCCCGGATGTGGCCCTCAGGTTCTGGTGACCACGATGTATCTAGCTGGATATGTGCCCTTATCAGCACAAATTGGAAATGCAATCAGCAATGATGGTGATGCGTTGTTCCCCGCGATTGCGATTGCCCCACGCGTGGCCGTCGTAGCCACTCTTTATTCTGCTGTCCCTGCGGTGATCATTTCCTATGGTTGGTTTTTCATAATGGAATAGGCCGCCCACATAGCGGACAGCCTCTGTGTGATACGAATCTATTTTTCGCGGAATGCCGTTTTCAACGATTTCTGGATTGGTGTCATGATGTAATTCATCACTGTCCGCTTATCGCCCAGAATATCAACTGTCAGCGGCATACCAGCTGTGATCTCTGGACGGATTGGCGATTTCGTAAGTTCGATTTTCGGAATTTCGATCATCGTCTCATAGAAAGGCATCTGATTTTCCGGCTGGGTCGTATTATTGGCAACCCGTTGCACGACACCCATCAGCACGCCATAGCGCGATGGATCATAGGCAGCCAGCGAGATACGTGCGATTTGGCCAGGTTGGACAGCCGCTACATTCTGTGGTGGCACCTGCGCCCTGACTAAATAGCCTGACTCGGATGGCACAATATCAACAAGCACCGTACCAGCCTGCACAACAGCACCTATCGTTTTGACATGGACTGCCGATACAGTACCCGATAATGGTGCCCGAATATCTGCATGGCGCACCTTACCTTCGAGGGCATCTTGGCGCGCTTTAAATTGCATAGCCTTGATTTGTGTTTCAGCCAATTTACCCGCCGCATCAGCCTTAAAGTTTGATATGATCGACTCCATCTCACGCTTCTTGCCTGCAAGGTCAGATCGCCGTGCATTCGCGCTCAATGTCGATAGCTCGATTGTACCGATTGCTTGCTGATATTTAGTGCGTGACGCAAGCAAGACCGCCTGTGGCTCGTGCCCTGCTTTGACAAGCGGTTCAAGAAGTGCCAGTTCCTCAGCATATAGCTCAGCCTGTTTTGTGGCGATCCGGGCTTCAGCTTCTTTTTCGAGTATCGTGCGTTCCAGTGTTTCTACCGCATTGGCAAGCACCTCAAGGCGGCTTTGCATCGCGTTTTTGCGACTATGGAAATGCTGTAATTCCTGGGCCACCACATCTGGTGAAGATGCGATAAGGTCATCTGGAAATACCAGAATATCAGCCCCTGAAATTTCTGCCTTGAGCCGTATTTCAGTTGCGTAGGCCGCTTGGTAATTGATTTCATTATCCTGAAAATTAGCCAGTACATCCTCATCTTCTAAACGAAACAGCACGTCACCTTTTTCAACCTTGGCACCCAATTGGACATTGATTTTGACCAGTGAACCAGGTAACCGACTTTGCACATGCTGGACATCGGATGGGGTGACGATAATACCCTCGGCGCGTACCTGTTCATTGACCTCGGCATAGATTGCCCAGACCACGGCAACCGTTGTGAATATGGCAATCAGAACATAAAGGAACTGACCTTTAACCCGGCCACGTTCAGGATCACTCATATCTGGTGCGGAATGATCAACTGGTGGGCCGCCCATGGTCATCGACATGGGCATTGGCCCGTACCATTTGTCATATAGACCCGAAAAAGGCAGGAACAGTATTTTCAGAATCTTTGACAGAAATTTGAAAACCATTTTGAACGGCCAGAAGATAATCTGGAAAAACATGGAAAAAATACGCATATCTAAGCCCCTTTATTACTTGCTGCTAAAACATCATCTTTTGGGCCAAAGGCCGCGATACGACCCTTTTCCAATGCCAATACCGTATCGGCAAGCTGCAACATGGCACCGCGATGGGTTACAAAAATCGTAGTTATGCCTTTGGTGGCGGCATCCAGATGCTCAACCATCTGCTGTTCAGCAGCGCTATCCAGCGGCGCTGTTGGTTCATCCATAAGCAGAATATTTGGCTTGCCAATCAACGCCCTGGCAATAGCCACTGACTGGCGCATGCCAACCGATAATTCACGACCGCGTTCGGACATTGGAAAATCAAATCCACCAGGCAACATACCGATAAACGCTTCGGCACCAGAAAGGCGCGACGCCTCAATCAGATCTTCATCACTGGCACTGGGATTGCCCATCAGGATGTTGTCGCGGATCGAACCAGAGAACAGAATGGGGTTTTGCAACACCACGCCGATATTACGACGTACATCATCCGGCCTGATCTGGCGAATATCAGCATTATCGATAAGAACAGCCCCACGATCCGGAGGGTTTAAGCCACATAGAAGGCGAAGCAAGGTTGTTTTACCCGAGCCAATGCGCCCAACAATGGCCATACGCTGACCTGCTTTTATATCAAAGCTGATATCAGTAAGCACAGGTTCAGGCTGGTCTTCATAGGTAAAGCTAACATTCTTAAAACTGATATCACCTTTGATGACTTTGCGTTCCACCTGAGCCGCCGCAGCGTCTTCTTCGGACTGTCCGCCTAAAATCTCATCCAAACTTTTATAAGCCGCAAAAGCCGAATTCATTTTACCAAGCAAGCCTGTTATCTGACCTAACGGAGCCATCGTCCGGCCTGATAAAATGACACATGCGATAAGCTGTCCCATCGTCAGATTGCCATCCGCGATCAGAAACACACCATAAACCACAATGCCTATCTGGCTGACTTGCTGGCCAAACTGGGCAAATTGCGCGGCAAGCTGGCTGGTGATCTTGGTCTTGGTCGATGACTTGCTTTGATGCAGAACTGAATTCAACCAGCGATTACGAAGCATGGAAATGCCTTGCGTCGTTTTCACTGTTTCCAGTGTCGAAATCATTTCGACCATAACAGCCTGTTTGGATTTTCCTTGTGACTGGCTATGCTCTGTCATCCGCCGGATGATTGGCTGTAACAAAAAAGCAAACAGGATGACCATCGGAACAATGACCGCAGGTACTGCCGCAACTGGACCACCAATAAGATATAGCACAACCAGAAACAGAAAGATGAAAGGCAAATCGGCAAAAACAGTAAAACTTGCCGACCCAATCACATCTTTCAGAATGTCAAAATTACGGACAGTGCCAGCCAGTGATCCTGTCGCCGTACGGGACAGATTGGCATCATGGCGTGAAATCCGGTCAAAAAGGGCTGTCGAAACCTGCTTATCAACGCGCGCGCTGGCGGTATCGACAAAAACCCCGCGCAAGATTTTCATCGCCTGGTCAAAAAAGATCACAACAACAATAATGGCGGTAAGCCACCACATGGAATCTATCGCGTTATTTGGCACCACACGATCATAGATCGTCATGATGTAAAGTGATGAGGCAAGTGCAAAAACATTAATCAACACCGAACCGAAAATGACCTGCACATATACCGATTTACACGATAATACTGGGCCAAAGAACCAATGGTCGCTAGCGACCGCCATAGGCTTTAACATCCGTTTTCTCCAAGGTTAATAAGCAACACATCGTCAAGTTTTTCAGCAATAAACAAGGCACTTGATCGCACCCCTTCCTGTTCCATTCGTGCCTGTATCAAAGTTGTTTTGACCTGATTTATTTCGACCATCACACCAGCCACCTCCAATGGTGACGTCACCGTGCGCCCTTGGCGCGCCTGCAGGGAACTTAGGCGCGCTTCAAGCTCGGCAAGCCGCTCAGTTTGCTCGCCTATTTCCTTTTCCAGCTCTTCAAACCGCAACAGGTTACGGTTGGTTTCATTGCTATGCCCCCGATGCAGTTTATCAAGGCTGGCCTTGATTTCACTTTGGCGCCAGGTGGCCTCGCGCAGGCGCGCCCGCGCCGCGCCGCCATCATAAAGCGGCATTTTGAATTCCAGTTTGCCGACCAGCTCATATTCGTCTTCGTAATCGCGCACATCGAATACGGTGGCGTCCAGCACCCCATCAATACGCATATATTTTGATGTTCTGATCTGACGCTGTTCAAAATCGACCGCTTCAATCTGCAAACGAAGCGCGTGCGCCTTTTCGGTTTGGGTGGCTTCAATAGTCGCCAGCGATAATGGGCGGCGTTCCCTATAAGTGGTAAATAGATGCTTGGCATCACTTGGCGACAGTCCAAGATCAATGTCTAATGACTCGATCACCTGTTCGCGTTGCGATTGCAGGCGGCTAGCGGCGATTTCCAGATCAAGCCCAATCAGCTTGGCCGCACGTAAATCAGAAAGTCGTCCGACCCCCGACTCAACCCGTGCCTGTACCAACGCGATCTGTTTGGCAACCTGCGCCTGCGCCAGTTTATGTTCGGCCAGCAAATCATCATACATCGCCAGCCTGATTGATATGGTCAGCAGTTGAAAGCTACGCTCGGATAAAGTGCCCTTGGCATCAATCTGGCTGACCTTATGCTGTAGCCTTTTGGCTTCTATATCACTTTTGCTCGACCCCCAATCGATCAGATTATAACGCAACGACACGGTGGCATCATAAACGCCTTCTTTTTCATGGCGCTTATATTGGCGATGCTTTGCCCCCGCTAGCCGATCTTTTTCGCTTCGGTCGTAAACCGTTTTTGAACTTCTGATAGTTTGGTTGCCAAATTTAACTGTCGTGGGAACCTGTCTGCCCTTATCCTCACGGATACGGTCAAAAAGCTGCTGGCCACCCGATACGGTGAGATTAACCTGCGGTCGGCGTAAAGCCCGGCCAAGACCCAATCGGTGGATCGCCTGACAGACACGCGCGTTGGCTTCGGACACTTCGGGATGATTGAATAAGGCCAGCCGGACAGACTCGCTTAATACACCAGTGACTTTTGGCGTGGATGCTTCATCTGTCTGCGCCCACGCAGATCCGCCATGCACCAGACAGGATAATGCCGCAACTATGAATGTATGTTTGGCATAGGCATATAAAGGTAGCTTGAGATGCCCGTTTGAAAAAGAATTACCTGAACGTCGAATTACCTTATCTTGTACCTTATACTTTTGCATATTATACTTTGGCATCTTTGGCCCCCGATATTGATTTGGATAATCAAATTGTCAGGGATGAGAATAAGAGACAGATGCCTAATTTTTCGTAAATGCAAACTAAATAATTTACGATTTATGCTAAAAAAACTCCTTTATTTGACTGATTTTATTAAATTTATATTAACTGCTAATAAATTTAATTGTTTCTTAATGCAAATGAGCTCACCTATAACCACATATGCGCACGTCCAAAACCAGATTTCACGAATCAGAAACAGCCCCTAGATATATAATCTTGCCAAACGCCGACTTTTAAAAGTCAGATGGGCAGTGTAGCATGGCTATATATTAAGAAAGATCTTCCGGGCGCATCCGCTAATAGGGAATAAGTATATGAGCAACAAAATGATGCCGGGTTTTGGTAATGATTTTGAAAGTGAATCGTTGCCAGGCGCACTGCCCCAAGGTCGCAATTCACCACAACAATGCCCCTATGGTCTATATGCCGAACAGCTAAGCGGATCACCTTTTACAGCACCACGGGCAACCAACGAACGGTCATGGTTGTATCGGATCCGGCCATCGGTGCGCCATTCGGGACGTTTTGCAAAAGCTGACTTTCCGCTTTGGAAAACCGCCCCCACAGGCGAGACGCATGATGTGCCATTGGGGCAATATCGCTGGAATCCTTTTGATATTCCGGTTGAGAAGACCAATTTCATCGATGGTATGCGAACGATTACCAGCACCGGTGACTGTACTCAGCATTCAGGCATGGCAACACATATATATGTATGCAATCACGATATGGATGCATCCGTATTTTTGAACGCCGATGCCGAAATGCTATTTGTGCCTCAGCTAGGCGGCCTGATCCTGCATACCGAACTTGGGCAGATGACAATTACCCCGGGGCATATTGCTGTTTTGCCGCGCGGCATGATGGTCAAAATCCAGCTATGCGGCAATACATCAAATGGGGGAGCACGTGGTTATGTCTGCGAAAATTACGGGGCAAAATTCACCTTGCCAGATCGTGGCCCTATCGGGGCAAACTGCCTTGCCAATCCACGTGATTTCAAAACACCTGTTGCGGCCTATGACGATAGTGATGAACCACATGAGCTTATTGTGAAATGGTGTGGTGGTTTTCACAAAACATCACTAGGGCACAGCCCGCTTGATGTGGTGGCATGGCATGGCAACTATGTACCTTATTGTTACGATTTATCGACTTTTTCGCCTGTCGGTGCCCTCAGCTTTGATCATCCTGATCCGTCGATCTTTACTGTCTTAACCGCACCATCCGAAACCGCAGGTACAGCAAATATCGATTTTGTCATTTTTCCTGAACGCTGGTCTGTTGCCGAAGATACATTTCGGCCACCTTGGTATCACCGCAATATTATGTCTGAATTTATGGGGCTTATTAAAGGAACATATGATGCCAAGCAGGAAGGGTTTATTCCCGGCGGCGTCAGTCTGCATAATATGATGCTACCGCATGGTCCAGATTTGGACGCCTTTGAAAAAGCATCCACAAGCGCGCTGAAGCCCGTAAAGATGACTGATACGATGGCCTTTATGTTTGAAAGCCGATTTCCCCAGCATGTGACGCGCTTTGCTGCCGAAACATCAACTTTGCAGGATGATTATATTGATTGCTGGCAAGGGCTAGAGAAAAAATTTACCGGTAAAAAGTAACCCCAACCAAGATATGAGATAGATAATGAAACTTGCCAGCCTGAATGATGGAACCCGCGACGGAAGCCTAATCGTCGTTTCGCGTGATTTGACCCGCTATTGTCATGCTACCGACATTGCACCGACCATGCAGGCGGCACTTGATGAATGGGATAGATGCGCGCCTTTGCTGGAAACCCTTTTTAGCGCGGTGCAATCTGGATCGGTCGCCTGTCATGATTTTAATCCTGCAGCTGCCCATTCCCCTTTGCCGCGTGCCTATCAATGGGCGGATGGCTCGGCCTATGTCAATCATGTTCAGCTTGTGCGCAAAGCGCGCGGTGCCGAAGTGCCAGAAAGCTTTTGGACTGATCCCTTGATGTATCAAGGCGGTTCGGATGATTTTACCCCACCGCTTGCCCCCATTGTTATTCCTGACGAGGCATGGGGCATAGATATGGAAGCCGAAGTCGCAATCATTACCGATGACGTGCCTATGGCTGTATCCGTTGCCAATGCTGGCGCGCATATCAAACTTATCATGCTGGTCAATGATGTGTCTTTACGCCACCTTATCAAAGGTGAGCTGGCAAAGGGGTTCGGGTTTTTTCAGTCAAAGCCAGCAACCACCTTTTCACCTGTTGCCGTAACCCCTGATGAACTTGATGCAGCTTGGGTTGATAATAAACTGAACCGGATCATGGAAGTTGACCTGAATGATGTGCCGCTTGGGCGCGCAGATGCCGGTACCGACATGACGTTTTCCTTTGCCGAATTGATTGCCCATGCGGCCAAGTCACGGAATTTGCGCGCTGGTGCTATTATTGGATCGGGAACTATTTCAAACCGTGATGAAGA